>PMKX01000159.1 GCA_003158705.1 Actinomycetota bacterium | reverse complement strand
TGCTGTCAGCGTGAGCATCTACGGCTCCACGGCGGAGGGACACGAGAAGGTCACCGGGGTGCCCGGCTCCTTCGCGCGCTCGCTGGCCACGGTCAGGTATCTACAGGAGCGTGGTGTGCGTTGTGACATCCACAGCGTGCTCATGCAGGGCACCTTCGACGAGTTCCCCAATATCATCGCCATGGCCGACGACATAGGCTGTCGCTACAGGTTCGACCCCAACGTCGCGCCCAGGGCAAACGGCGACATCGGCGTGCTCGAGCACCGCGTGAGCATCGCTCAGTTGCGTGACTTCTACATGTATCACTTCCTGCAGGACAAGACCCGCGAAGGGCGCCTGGCGAGCGAGCCGGGCGAGGTGCCGTCACGCGCCGCGGGCAACTGTGGTGCAGGCATCACGGCGGCCTACGTCGAGTCCAACGGGGACGTGTACCCCTGCATGGGCCTCCCGCCGTCGGTGGGCAACGTCGCGTGCACGCCTTTCGCCGAAGTGTGGCGGGGGCCCGCGGCGGCGGCTCATCGTCGTGCCATGCGCGAGCCGCTGCCCGTATGTAGTCACTGCGACTTGCTCGACTACTGCACAGTGCGTTGTCCGCGTCTGGCCGTTGTCGAAGATGGAGACATTTCCGGCCCCAGCCGCCGAGCCTGTGAGCTCGCCAGCCTGGTCAAGGACATGCGTCGCGCATTGCATCAGTAGAAGCAAGTGTGGTAATAGTTCCTAAGAGGAATCGACAAGGGGGTGAACACCAATATGAAGAAGACTTACTCGAAGCCAAGAGTCGAGAGTGAATCAGTGTTCGAGACGCTGGCGGCAGCTTGCACGTTCATCAGCGCCAACGATGACCCCGGCTGTGACCCGGACTTCAGCGGCACGGAGCTCAATCCGTCAGGGCAGTAATCTCGACCACACGTGGTTCTTCAGGTGCGCGGGCTTTCGTGGCCCGCGCACCTTTCTCTGTCCGGGTTCGGAACAGGGCATGGGGTGGTCTGCAACAGATGGGTGAGGTCGCATGAAGCTGCTTCTTGGCTCGTTGGTGGCTCAGGTGAACGGCATCGAGTTCTCACTCGACGACGGGATGACCAGCCTGGCCGGCTTCGTTACTGACGGGCATGCCGATTTCGTCGTCGACGCTGTGGTTGGCGGCGCTCCGGGGACGGAGAAGCCCAGTTGGGAGTTCAGCCCCGGTGTGGTGAGCCGCGACGGCCGGCAGGTGACCTTTCATGCCAATGGGAATCGAGCCGTGGTCGATCTGGATGCTCGCCACGTGGATGTGAGTCTGCGCGGCCCCTGGACCGTATGCCTCGACAATATTCTGGCACCGGTGGCCCAAGTGATGTCCTTGGAGCTGCGTCGAGGGGCGATACTCCATTCCTCATCCGTCGTCGGCGAGGGTCTTGCGGCGGTCTTCCTTGGTCGGTCGGGTGCCGGTAAGACTACTGCCGGCGTGTTGGCGAGAATGGCGGGGGCCGAGCTGATCAGTGAGGAGCTCACCTATCTGGCGCTGGAGCCGCACGGGGCGCGGTTGTACTCGCTGCCTTTCCGCCAGAAGAACAGGCTGACTACTCCGGTCCCCGGTGCGTACCCTCTGTCGGCCTTCTATGCCTTGCAGCAAGACGAGTGCGACGCGGTAGAGCACATGTCGCGCGGCGAAGGCATGAGGCGGCTGCTCGTCAGTGCAGTCGTCGGTGTGCGAGACCGCGCTCTGACCGTGCCGGCGCTGGAGGTCTGTGAGGCGTTGGCCGATCGCGTGCCGGTGCGTCGTCTTCGTTTTCGCAAGACGCCGGCCTTCTGGCAGATGGTCAAAGAGGACATGCGCGCCACCGTGATGCCGTGATGGTAGACTCGTCGCAGTCCGCGACCTGCCGTGCCGGTGCGGGGCAGGCACAACAAAGACCGTGGGAGACGACGTGAACATCAGCGACAAGCCTCTGCAAAACACCGACACGGCAGTCCGCCAGATCGACGATGCCTTCTACGTGATGCATCCGGACACGAGCGAGTTGCACAACTTCAACGACGTCGGCACGCGAGTATGGGAACTTGTCGATGGGGAGCGTACCGTCGCCGAGATCGCCGCGGTCATCTCCGGCGAGTACGAGGTCGAGCTCGCCGTAGCCGAGACGGACATCCTGGCGTTCCTTGACGAGCTGTTGCACAAGGATCTCATCAGAGTCTGAGCGGCGGCGAGCGGGCCGATCTCCGATGTTCACGCCTGAGGACCCGCGCGGGGACGACGTGCGCCGCGCTCTGCACCAGCAGGGCTGGGTCCATCTTCGAGTGCGCGGGGCCAGCATGCGGCCCACTTTCCTTTCCGGCGAGCTCATCCGCGTCGTCCCCGTCACCAGCGTCGCGCGCGGTGACGTGCTGACCTTCGTCCTGGACGACGCCGTCGTCACACATCGCGTGATGAGGGTGACCGCCGCCGAGATCGTCTGCCGCGGCGACAATCGGTACGTCGCCGACCCTCCTGTTGCGCCCGAGGCTGTCATTGGCCGTGCCGTAGAGGTCGTCGGCCGTGGACCACTCTCCGGCGGCCGGCGAGCGCTGGCGGTCGTGGATGCGCGTCGCGCACTGAGGGCAGCCCGCATGAGGGTGCGTCGGCTACTTCAGGAGTCGGGGCTCCTAGTTCGTCAAGTGCTTGGCCGGCCCGTGCCCACCATGGAGGTGACCGCCGGCGGTACGCCTGAGCTGCCGGCCGTGGAGGGCTGGCGTGTGCTGCGGCCGGCGGACCTCTCCTCGGCCGAGGGTGCTGGCGAGCCGAGCGAGGGCGCAGGGAGCGCAGCGCCGCTTGTCGTGCCCGCTGGGATCTTCTCAGCACTCGACGAGGCACGCCGTGGGCAAGTACTGGCATCCCTGCGCGGCCGGCGCGCCCTTGTGTGCGCGTTGCCTCTTGAGCGCGCCGGGCGCCTGGTGCGGGCCCTTGGCCGTGTACGCGGGACGCTGGCGCGCGTGGGCGTCCGTGTGGGCGCCCCTGGAGATGGTCTGCTGCACGCCGTTGTAGGTGCACCCCCGGGAGTGACGCACTACTTCTCGGGTGCCGCGCTAGCGGCCGAGCTCAAGCGCGCCGGCATGGAAGTCGGCAGAGTGGAGTCAAGGCCGAGTGACTGGGGCCCGATCATCTGCGCTCGCACAGGCACGACCATTTCCACGTCAGACAACACATGTTGATGCGTCAGGCACGCGCACGCACGTGCATTTGGCACTACGGCTCTTGTCACGCTCAGCTGCTTCCTGTATATAGATGATGTATCTGCAGCAAGGTCTTTCCCGAGACAGAAGGAGGGTGCATGCGGTTCTCAAGTCTTTCAGGGACCAGTGGGGGGGTTACGCGGTACGGTCGCTGGTTCGTCCTCGCTTTCATCTGCGTGGCGCTAGTCCTCGTCCTGGTGCCCGCCATGAGCTTTGGCGCCACCGCCAAGGTCACGCTCTGTGCAAGCCCGAGCAGCGTCGTCAGCGGCGGCACAGCCAAGCTCACCGCCAAGGTGTGTCCCGTGCCGAGGAATGCGACGTTCACGCTGTCCGCCAAGGATTCAGCGGGCCATATCACGAAGGTCGCCACGGCGTCTGCGGGCACTTGTGGCAGCGCGGTCTTCAGCGTCAAGCCGATGCGCAACACGCAATACCAGGTCGCGGTCACGGCAAACGGTATGTGGCCAGTCACGAGCAGCTGGGTCTGCGTCAAGGTCTGCGCCAAGCTCACGCTTTGCGTCAAGCCCGGCCAGTACTGCGGCACGACCATCAGCGGTACTCTGACTCCGGCCTGGAACAACCATCAGGTCACCATCACCATCTGCCAGTACATCAACTGCTGGCACACGATGAAGGTCGCCACTCTTACCGCGACGCTTCATCAGGGCTCTGGCGACAGCAGCACCTATGCTGTCAACTGGACCGGCAAGCACTGCACCAAGTACACGATCAGCGCTTGCGTGCCGACCACAGCCGATTTCAAGGGCGCCTGCGTCTCCTCGTGCTTCACGCTGTAGCCTAGAAGACGCACAAGTAGCACAACTTAAAGAGGGGGCGGCCCTACATGGGCCGCCCCCTCTTCGTTCGTCTGGAGTGCTAGTCCTGCGGCTGAGCGATCATGGCGCCGGCGAGCAGTATGGCCACACCGCCGGCGACGAGTACATCGCCGATGCTAAAGACGTTGGCCAGAGGGAGAGCGTGGGGGACGGCGAGCACGTCGCTGAGGAAGAGCAGGCGGGCGCCGTGTTCGGCGAGGCGTGAGTTGTTGGACGTATCTCCCGCGTAGAGATGACCCGCCGTGCGCAGGGCGCCGCGTGTGGCGGGCATGTAGCCGCCGTTGAGGGCGATGGCGAGAGCGTTGCAGGCCACCCCTGCGGCGGTGATGAGCACACCCACGTTGTGCCGGTTGAGCAGCGCGAAGGCCAGCAGGAGGGCGTAGGACAACAGGTGCAGGCTCACCACCACGTGAGCGCCCAGGGGCGCCGACAAGGGTGAGAAGACGACGAGCTGGATGGCCAGAGCCACCAGCACGAGCCACGCCTGGGTCAGGCGCAGGTACTGGACGTTGCCGAGGCGGCCTCCGGCCACGGCGCCGGCCCAGAGGCCGACGGCGACTGCTACTAGGAGTACGAGCACGATTCCTGGACCTGGGTCGTCAGCGGCACAGGCGCCCGCAAACGCTGCGGGGCGATGAACGCCTCGACGACCGCAGGGTCGAACTGCTTGCCGGCGCCGCGCTCGAGCTCGGCCAGGGCGATCTCGTGGGGCAAGGCCTTGCGGTATGGCCTATCGGACGTCATCGCGTCATAGGCGTCGGCGACGGCGATGATGCGTGCCCCCAGCGGGATATCCACACCGGCCAAGCCGTCGGGATAGCCCTTGCCGTCCCAGCGCTCGTGATGGTGGCGGATGTACAGGCGCCCCTTGCGGAACATGCTGAACTTGCCGGCCAGCTCGCCGCCTTCGGCCGGATGCATGTTGATGATGCGCCGTTCCTCGGCCGTGAGCGAGGACTGCTTGAAGAGCACGCGGTTGTCCGTGGCGATCTTGCCCAGGTCGTGGACTCTAGCTGCGGAGACCAACAGGTCGACCTCGCGGGCCGGGAGGCCCAGGTGCGTGGCGATCTCCTTCGAGAAGCGCGCCACACGCATCGAGTGCTGGTAGGTGTACTGATCGCGCTTGTCGATGGAGTCGGCCAGCGCCACCAGGGCGTGGTCGGTCTCGTGACGCAAGGTCATGAAGAGCTTGAACCCGTTGTAGACGACGATCACGAGCATGGGGAAGTACAGCAGCGTCCAAGGGCTGGCCTGATAGGCGTAGGCCAGCAGCGCACCCAGCGGCGCCATCGACACGTACGGGACGCCGATGTCGCGGAACGACGATGCCCACTCGTGAAAGAACGGGCCTCCCGAGAAGTTGATCACAAGGGAGACCTGCGTGTTGTTGACGATGAGGTAGGCGGCCGCAGCCGCCACGAGCGCCACGGCGTCGCCGCCCAGGCTTATCGAGTGCCCGATCGGCGTGCTGCGCAGCGCATCGAAGACCAGACCCGTCACGCCGGCAGCCAAGGCGAAGCTGGCGACGTTGAACACCATGTGGCGCAGCGGCTGACGACGGATGACGCCGTCGGAGGCAAGCACGCTCAACCCGGCGACGGCGGCTGCAAATGCCGGCCCGAAAAGGACCGCGGCGGCAAAGTGAGTCGTGAAGGAGAGCGACATGTCGCTGTCCGGGCCGATGGCCACGTTCCATAGCTCCGCCAGTGTGGTGATGATGACGAAGATGAGGATGTCCAACCACTTGGCTTGGAGAAGCCGGGGGAGGTCGGCGATGATCAGGGTCAGGGCGGCGACATACAGGAGCACGATGAAGGCGATGACCGCGGGTCGAACGGGTTCGGGGCGGGTCGCCTCACGATCGCGGAGCACTTCGTGCTCGCGCGTCGGTTCTGTCTCGGTTGGGGAGAGATTGCGGGCCAGCAATGTGAGACCAACCTACTCTACGTTACGTGGTACGGGAAGATCTTTGAGGGAGGGTTGTCTCCCTAGCTCCACTTCACGCCGGCGCCACTTGCCAAGGCGAAGGCGAGCAGAACGAAAAGTCCAAACACATAACGGTTCCTGAAAAGGACCTTCTTCATCCTCGGACCTCCTGATGTTCGACTGGCTCTTGCGCTTGCCTGCTTCTGGCTGCGAGAGCCCTAGGACATGGTCACTGGTCGGGTTGCTCAGCTAGCGCTAACTCCACTTCCTTCCGGCGCCACTCGCGAGTGCGAGCGACACGAGGAGGAGCGCGTAGAAGGCAACCCTCGGGAACTTCCCCAGCAGTCGGCTCATTAGCTTCCTTTCTGCCTTCGCATGAGAGCTAGGCGGTCTCAACATTGCTGGCCCACTCGGGTGCTTTATCGGCACGAGGCGAGGGCGTCTTGAGCGGAATGGCCGCGAAAACGGCCCACGTCGGCGAAATCCGTTGCCAGTCCAGGATGCATGCGGCGCAGAGGCGACCCGGCAAAGCTGCCGCGGGCTCGCTGCGCCTTGGAGTAGAATGGCCCGGATACAGGCGACGCGCAGCGACACGGCGGAGGGGATCACGGTGGACCAGATAGTGCTCGGCGAAGGGCCCACGACGATCGAGGAGATCGCGGCGATCGCTCGCCAGGGAGTGCGTGTGAGCGTTGGCCGTACCGGCAAGGCGCGCATCGCCGACGCGCATGCCGTCGTCGATCGCATCGTGCGCGAAGAGCGGGTCGCCTACGGCGTGACCACCGGCTTTGGCCAACTGGCTACCACACACGTGCCCGTGACGCAGGCCCGCGAGCTGCAAGAGAACCTGGTGCGCAGCCACTCCGTAGGCGTGGGAGAACCGCTGCCACGGGATGTGGTGCGGGCGGCCATGGCGATCCGCATCAACACGTTCACCAAGGGCCACTCCGGGGTGCGCCAGGAGGTCGTCGACCTGCTGTGTGCCGTGCTCGACGCCGATCTCGTCCCCTGGGTGCCCTCGCGCGGGTCGCTGGGTGCCTCCGGCGATCTGGCGCCGTCGGCGCATATGGTGCTCGCCATGATGGGCGAGGGCGAGCTCCTGAGCGCCGACGGGCGGCGCGAAGCCGCTCTACCGGCGTTGCGCGCCGCCGGACTCGAGCCGCTTCGCCTGGAGCCGAAGGAGGGTGTCTCGCTCATCAACGGCACGCAGTTCATGGCGGCCATCGGCGTGCTGGCCACTCTCGACGCTGAGGCCGCGCTCGATTCGGCCGACCTCATAGGCGCCATGAGCATCGAAGGCTTGCGCGCCTCAGTGGGCCCGTTTCAGGAGCGCATCCAGCGGCTGCGTCCCATTCCGGGGCAGCGTCTGAGTGCGGCCAATGTGCGTGCGGCCACGGCCGGCAGCGAGATCATGCTCTCGCACCTCAACTGTGACAAAGTCCAGGACGCCTACTCGGTCCGCTGCATCCCCCAAGTGCACGGCGCCTGCCGCGACGCCCTGCGCTGGCTGCGCGAGGTGGTCACCGTCGAGGTGGATGCGGTCACCGACAACCCGCTCGTCTTTCCTGAGGAGGACGAGATCGTCTCGGCCGGCAACTTCCACGGTGAGCCGCTCGCCCTGGCTTTTGACCTGGCGGCCATGAGCCTGGCGGAGATCGGCAGCATGAGTGAGCGCCGCACGTTCCGCTTGCTGAGCCCGTTCCTCTCCGAGCTGCCGCCGTACCTCACACGCCACAGCGGCCTGAACAACGGCTACATGCTGGCGCAGTACACGGCGGCCGCTCTCGTGGCCGAGAGCCGCATCCTGTGCCACCCGGCGAGCGTCGACTCGATCCCGACCTCAGGCGATCAGGAAGATCACGTGAGCATGGGCATGACGGCGGCGCTCAAGCTGGGGGATGTGCTGGCCAACACGAGGACGATCCTGGGGATCGAAGCCCTCTGTGCCGCCCAGGCCATCGACCTGCTCGCACCGCTGCAGCCCGGGGCGGGCACCGGGCGCGGACGCGAGATCGTGCGCAGCTTCGCCGCGCCTCTAGAGCGCGACCGTTACCTCGCGCCGGAGATCGCCGCCGCAGCGGCGGCCGTCGCCGCCGGCGAGTTCGCGGCCGCTGCCCGGGCGCTGTAGGCGCAAGGCTGTTCTCTCGCCTGCCGGCGGCCGCCCGGCGCTGGAAGTGAGTGTTCATCTGTGATATCCATTCGCGGGTTCCCGTTGCCCGCTTGCCTGATCCTTGGGCGCGGGATCGCCCCGGACGACAGCTGACCACCGGCGCTGCCCTGCCGGCGAGCCGACATGACCACTAGAGGAGGGACCGATCGATGGACGAGGACGCCAAGCTTGTGACCTTGAAGGACACCGTGGCCAACCCGGCGCCGCTAGGCCTGATGGCCTTCGGCGTGACCACGGTGCTGCTCAACGTGCACAACGCCGGGTTCTTTGCCATGAACACGATGATCCTGGCCATGGCAGTCTTCTACGGCGGCGTGGCCCAGGTCATTGCCTCGCTGCAGGAGTACAAGAAGAACAACACCTTCGGGGCGACGGCGTTCGGCTCGTTCGGTCTGTTCTGGCTCTCGTTCGTGGCCATGATCGTCTTCCCCAAGTGGACCGGCGTACCCGGCCCTAGTGAAACGGCCGTAGGCTGGTACCTCCTCGCCTGGGGCGTGTTCACCGGCCTCATGTTCATCGCCACTCTGCGCATCAACCGCTCGCTGCAGACGGTGTTCTTCAGCCTCACGGTTCTCTTCGTGCTTTTGGCGATACAGAAGTGGACTCTCAACACGACGCTGGAGAAGGTCGCCGGCTGGGAGGGCATTTTCGTGGGTCTCTCGGCCATGTACGGCAGCATCGCCCAGATCCTCAACGAGGTGTATGGGCGTGTGGTGCTGCCCATCGGCCCCGCCAAGTAGTCGCGAATGCCGGCGCGGGCCAGCGCCGGCGTCATAGGCGTCGATGGGCGCCGGGACGCTCAAGCGAAGGTCCCGGCGCCCATCGCACGTTCGCAGCCGATGTGACCGCAGGGCAGGTATATCCTTAGTCGCGTAGGCAGACGTGGTCGACGGGGAGGCACACATGGACGGCGGATCGCAGGCGCGCGTGGTGCGTGCGCCGCGAGGTAGCAAGCGCTCATGTCTCGGCTGGCAGCAAGAGGCTGCCATGCGCATGCTCATGAACAACCTGGACCCCGAGGTGGCGGAGCGTCCCCAGGATCTGGTGGTCTACGGCGGCGCAGGCAAGGCGGCGCGTGACTGGGAGTGCTATGCAGCCATTGTGGCCACACTCAAGCGCCTGCGCGACGACGAGACTCTGCTCGTGCAGTCGGGCAAGCCGGTGGGCGTGTTCGATACGCATCCCGGAGCGCCGCGGGTGCTCATCGCCAACGCCAATCTCGTGCCGGATTGGGCCACGTGGCCGGAGTTTCGGCGCTTGGACGCTCTAGGCTTGACCATGTATGGGCAGATGACGGCCGGCTCGTGGATCTACATCGGCACACAGGGCATCCTGCAGGGCACCTATCAGACATTTGCCGCCGCGGCTGAGAAGCACTACGGCGGGTCCCTGGCCGGGCGCCTCGTGCTCACTGCCGGTCTGGGCGGCATGGGTGGTGCCCAGCCTCTGGCGATCACCATGAACGGCGGCGTGGCGCTCTGCGTCGAGGTGGACGCCGAGCGCATCCGCCGCCGTCTCGAGACCGGCTATGTGGACCGCTCCAGTAGCTCGTTGGACGAGGCTCTTGGTTGGGCCGAAGAGGCCCAAGCCGGTCGTCAGGCGCTTTCCATCGGTCTTCTGGGAAACGCGGCCGATGTGGTGCCCGAGCTGGTGCGGCGAGGGTTCGTGCCGGACATGGTCACCGACCAGACCTCGGCCCACGACACGCTCAACGGATATGTGCCCAACGGCATGCCGTATGAGCAGGCCCTTGCTCTGCGCACCAGCGACCCCGAAGACTACACGCGCCGGGTGGTGGCCAGCATCGTCGAGCATGTGACGGCTATGGTGGCTCTGCAGCGGGCCGGCGCGCAGGTGTTCGACTACGGCAACAACATCCGTGGCGTCGCGCTGGAGGCCGGCTATGCCGACGCTTTCAGTTTCGAGGGCTTCGTGCCGCTCTACATCAGGCCGCTGTTCTGCCGCGGCAACGGCCCCTTCCGCTGGGCGGCGCTCAGCGGCGACCCGGCCGACATCGCCGTCACCGACGCCGCCCTGTTGGAGGCCTTCCCGGACAACGAGATGGTCACGAGGTGGCTGCGCATGGCGGCCCAGCGCGTGCACTTCCAGGGTCTGCCCTGCCGCATCTGCTGGCTGGAGTACGGCGAGCGCGCCAAGGCGGGGCTGCTCTTCAACGATCTGGTGGCCAGGGGAGAGGTGAAGGCGCCGATCGTGATCGG
>PMKX01000012.1 GCA_003158705.1 Actinomycetota bacterium | reverse complement strand
GCTGTGGACGTTGCTCTCACGGTCAGCGACCCGCCCTCGACGATGGAACCGGCGAACACCTGGTCGCCGGGTTGCTTGGCGACCGGCATGGACTCGCCGGTGATGGGCGCCTGGTCGACGGCGGCGGAGCCGGAGGCGACGACGCCGTCGACGGCCAGGCGCTCGCCCGGCCGCACCAACAGCAGATCGCCGCCGGCGACTTCGGCAGCAGGCACCAGCACTTGTGTGCCGTGGCGCAGCAGGGTCGCCGTGGCGGGCGCCAGGGCGGCGAGGCCGCGGATGGCGTCTCGCGTATGCTCCAGGGTCGCGAGCTGCAGCACGTTGCCGAGGGCGAAGAGGAAGGTGACCAACCCGGCCTCCGACCACTGGCCGATGGCGGCGGCGCCTACTGCGGCGAGCGTCATGAGCACGTTCATGTCGACCGAGCGGGCACGCACGGAGTAGAAGGCGGCGCGGGCCACGAACGAGCCGCCCGTGACCATGGCGGCGGCGAAGAGGAAGGGCGCCGCGCTCGGGGCGAGCGCTTGGGCGGCGAAGCCGCCGGCGACGAGCAGTCCCGAGCCGAAGGTGAGCAGCGCCCGGCGGTCGCTGAACCAGAAGCCGCGCTGCCGCCCTCGCGCCGCCAACGCGAAGCCCGTGTCGGCGGCCGTGGCACGCAGCGCCGCCTCCGAGGTCTGCGCCGGCACGTAGATCACCGTGAGGCGCGCACGGTGGGCATCGACGCGCGCCTCACGCACACCTGCGAGGCCGGCCAGGCGCCTCTCCAGCTCGGCGACAGAGCCGGCGCCGGCGGTGGCGCTGATGGCGAAGACCCGCGTGCGTGTCTGGGCCTGCTGCGCCTCGACGGTGTCGTAGCCGAGGGTGTGCACGCGCTGCAGCACCTGCTCCCAGCTGAGGTCCCTCGGGTCGTAGCTGACCTTGAGCGTCGAGGCGCCGAAGTTGATGCCCGCATCGACCACGCCGGAGGTGCTCTTCAAGGCGCCCTCGAGCTTCATGGCGCAATCGGCGCAATCGAGGCCGGTGACGTGTGCGAGCCGCTGGCACACCTGTGCCTCGTTCGGCGGCTCCACGGTGAAGTCGAGCGCGGCGTGCTCGTGGACGCCGTCCGGGCAGTGCGCGGAGCAGTGCGCCTGCGCGCCGATGCGGCGCGCGTACCGGGTGAGCTGGTCGAACGGCAGGGCGTCCGTGTCGAAGCTGACGTGTACCAGGCCGCGAGCGACGTCGGCCTCGACGGCCTCGACGCCCTCGACGCGCTGCAGCTCGCGGCCGAGCTCGGTGACGCAGCCGCCGCACTCGGCGCCGCGCGGCAGCAGCAGCGGCAAGTCGAGTGCGCGCTTGGTCATGGTCGCGGCTCCGTGACGTGGGCGCGCGCCAAGTCGAGCAGCAGGCGGATGTGCTCGTCGTCCGGCGAGTAGAAGACCATCTTGCCCTCGCGGCGGGCGCGCACCAGGCCATGGCTGCGTAGCACGCTCAGGTGGTGCGAGACGTTGGACTCCGTCATGCGCAAGGTGCAGGCGAGATCGCAGACGCAGATCTCGCCTGCCTCGAGCAGCGCATAGACCAGGCGGCAGCGACTCGGGTCGGCGAGTACCTTGAAGATCGCCGCCACGGCAGCCGCGTCGTCGGCGCCGACAAGTCGAGCGCGCGTCTCGGCGACCTTCTGGGCGTTGACCGTCCGCACGTCGCAGGTCTCGACGCGGTCCTTGGCCAAGCCATCGCTGAACGTATGAGCACTCATTCAGATGTTAGTGTACCCACTCGGCTTGCGACGTACAAGCAGGCGAGCGTGCACCCAGGGTGCGGGCGCACTCAGATTGTGGGTGCGCTCAGAATACCGGTGCACTCGGAATATGATGGACGCGGTCGTCCCAGGAGGTCCGTCTGAGCACCAGTGGCCAGCCTGTCGCCAACGGCGCCGCGCAGGGGTCCACCGTCGCTGCGCCCCCCCGCGGGGCGGTTCGCGACCTCTTCTCGCGCGAGCTGCTGCGCTACCTTGGGCCGGGTTTCGTAGTCACCATCGGCTTCATCGACCCGGGCAACTGGGCGACCAACATCGCCGGCGGCTCGCAGTTCGGCTACCGCCTGCTCTGGGTGGTGTCGCTGTCCACCCTCATGCTGATCTTCCTGCAGCACACGGCCGCCAGACTGGGTATCTCGAGCGGGCGCTCGCTGGCGGCCAACATCCGCCGCGAGTTCCCGCGCCCGCTCACCTGGGTGTTGGGCGTGAGCATCGCCATCGCCTGCTCGGCGACCGCTCTGGCGGAGTACCTGGGCGCCGCCCTGGGCTTCAACCTGCTCTTCGGCCTGCCGGTCTGGGTTGGGGCGCCGCTCACGGTCGTCCTGGTGTACCTGGCGATCCTCGGCCAGCAATACGATCGTCTGGAGCGGCTCATCCTGGCGTTCGTGACCGTGATCGCCGCCTGCTACATCGTCGAGCTCCTCCTGGTGCACCCGGCGTGGCATCAGGCGGCGCCCGCCTGGGTGGTCCCCCACGTGGGCGGGNNGACGTCATCCAGTCGCGCGACTGGGAGACCGACCCGGCGCGGCGCGTGACGCTCTTCCGCTACGAGCTCGTCGACACGGGGCTCTCGATGGCCGTGGGCTGGCTCGTGAACTCGGCCATGATCATCGTCGCGGCGGCCGTGTTCTTCCGTCACGGTATCAAGGTGACGAGCATCGCCCAGGCGTCCAAGACGCTGCAGCCGTTGGTGGGCCCTGTGGCGAGATTCCTTTTCGGCCTGGCCCTGCTCGTCGCCGGCCTGGCCTCGTCGATCACGGCCTCGCTGGCCGAGGCCAACGTCGTCACCGGCTACCTCGGCAAGCCCGAGGACCCGCACAGCCGCGTCTACAGGGTGGGGCTGGTGGCGCTCACGTTGCCGGCCATGGTGCTCATCGTGGTGGGTCTCAACGCCTACAAGGCGCTCATCGTGAGTCAGGTGGTGCTGAGCCTGCAGCTGCCGTTCACGGTGCTGCCGCTGCTTTGGCTGGTGCGCAGTCGCAAGGTGATGGGCGACGAGCGCATGGGGTTCTCGGTGACCATCGTCGGCGCGGTCGTGGCGGCGATCCTCATCGGTCTTAACGGGTTTCTGGTCTACCAGACGATCTCCGGGAGGTAGGCGATGGCGATCTACAGTCGCATCCTGGTGCCGCTCGACGGCACGCCTGTCGACGAGCCGCTGCTGGAGCACGTGGAGCAACTGGCGGCTGCGTGTGAGGCCACCGTGGTGCTGCTGCGCGTGGCGCACTTTCATACGCGCGACTCGCGTACCCACGAGCTTGACGACTGCCGGGCGTACGCCGAGCGCGCCAAGGTGCGCCTCGACGGCCACGGCTTTGCCGTCGAGACGGTAGTGGCCAGCGGCGAGCCGGCCGAGACGATCATCGCGCAGGCGCACGAGCAGAGAGCCGATCTGATCGCCATGGCGACGCACGGCCACGGGGCCGTGTCGCGCCTCGTGCTGGGCAGCGTGGCCGACCACGTGCGCCACAACGCCATTGTGCCGCTGCTGTTCGTCAAGGCCGGCACGGCGGGCCAAGCGGACTGAGCGCTCTGCGAGGCACGGAGCGTGCTCGGAGGCGGCGGGCCAAGAGCTACTGAGCGAGTCCCAGGCCCTCGCCTCTGTCTTGGCCGGCCTAGCTCATGGTAGGCTTGGCCCACCGTGGAGGGCCGACGGCAGGGGGCAAGTGACGTGGCGGGCAGGGTGAAGGCGTTCTGGAAGCGCTGGTGGGGCAAGGTCATCGTCATCCTCGCCGCCCTCCTGATTCTGGGCGTGGCCGCCTCACTCGTAGCCGCCAAGTACACCGAGAGCAACACGTTCTGCGGTCACAGCTGCCACGAGATGAACGTCTACGCCACTACCTGGGCGGCCTCTACCCACAAGCACGTCAACTGCGTGACCTGCCACATCGCGCCGGGACCGGTCAGCTTCCTGAAGGCCAAGCTTTCTGGTCTGCGCGAGGTCTGGGTGCACGTCACCGGCCAGGTGAAGGCGCCCATAGCCGTGACGCGCAAGATCCCCAACAGTGCCTGCACCAGGTCGGGCTGTCACCCCAGCGGCTCGCTCAACGACCACATCACTTTGGCGGCCGGTCTGACTACGGGCACCGGCGTGCCCGCGCCCTCCGCCGCCGCCGGCGCGCCGGTCACGTTCTCGCACAAGGGTCACACCAAGGTGCCGCACTGCATCGACTGTCACTCGCAGCTCGTGCACTTCCCCATCCCTGGCCAGGCGTACGTGCCGACCAACTCCATGACCGCCTGTTTCGCGTGCCACACCGACGGGCCCAAGAACTGCACCTACTGCCACCAGGGGCCACATCCCCAGCGCGGCCCCTGTCAGGATTGCCACAACCTGTGGGGCTGGCAGGGCGGCAAGAACTTCCAGCATCCGCAGCCGCTGGTGGGCGCCCATGCGACGCTCATCTGCGAGCAGTGTCACACGCAGGGCGTGGCCGTGAAGCCCGACGGCTGTGTCAGTTGTCACGGCGACCAGCACAACGGCCTCAAGAACTGTGTCGACTGCCACGTGCTGGCGGCCTGGGTCCCGAGCACGTTCAAGCACCCGCAGGAGGGGCCGCACGTGCCGCGCGGCGACGAGCCGCTGCCCTGCAACGCCTGTCACAGGACCGGCTTTGGGCAGCCGGCGAGCTGCCCGTGCCACGGCGGTAACCCGCCTACGGGCGGCGGCTGATTCTCAGCCGCTGAGTCCGAGCGGCTGACGCTGCGCGCCGCCGGGCGCGGTTGGCGTCCGGGAGGCGCGGTTCGCGCCCGCTGCGGTTCGCACCCGCCACGGCTCACTGCGTATACTCGAGCCATGCGTCGCCTGGCTCTCTTCGACATCGACTGCACACTCATCGACCCGCACGGCGCCGGCGGTCGCGCCATCTTCGCCGCGGTCGAGGAGACGTACGGGGTGTGCGGTGGACTCGACGGCTACAGCTTCCACGGGCGCACCGACCCGGCCATCGTGACCGATTTGGCCACACGCTGGGGCGCGCCGGCCGACGTGGCGGCGGCGCGCCTACCGGAGTGCCTCGAGCGGTATGTGGCACGCTTGCGGCTCGAGGTGGAAGCAGAAGAGGTCGAGGTGCTGCCGGGGGTCCGTGAGCTGACCACGACGCTGGCCTGCGACCGCCGCGTGCTGGTCGGGCTTCTGACCGGCAACCTCGAGCCCGGGGCGCGCGTGAAGCTCGCTGCCACCGGGCTCGATGGGTTGTTCGCGGTTGGCGCCTACGGCTCTGACTCGGCCCGCCGCGCGGACCTGCCGGCGGTAGCCATCGCGCGGGCGGAGGAGCACACGGGCTACCGCTTCGGCGGCAAGGAGATCGCCGTGATCGGCGACACGCCACACGACATCACCTGCGGCGCCGAGCACGGCGTCAAGGCAATCGCGGTCGCGACCGGCATGCACACGACGGCCGAGCTGGCCGCCTACGAGCCCGACTACCTGTTCGCCGACCTCTCCGACTGGCGCCGCGCGTACGAGGCTATCCTGGCCTAGGAAGGCGGCGGCGACGGTCGCCGGCGCTGCACGCGGGCTGATCGGAACCTCGGGCTCACGCAACTTGGCCAGCAGCGCCCCTCCTGCCTGGCCGGGATGCCGTGCGCGTAGGTGCGGAGGGTGATCACCACTGTTGCTTCCGGGCATCTATGCTACAATGCTTGGCTTGAGGCACAGTTCGGACGGTCGTTATAGGAGGGGCATCATGCACCGCATGCGTCTGCTCTGGGTCATCAGTGCTTCCGCAGTCTTGCTGTTTGGCGCGCTCGTCATCTCGCCAGCAGCCCAAGCGTCGCTGCGCTCGAAACCTCCCGCCACAGGACACCGAGCGGTCGTCATAGCCAAGCGCCAGCTCGGCATCCCTTACGTGTGGGGCGGTGCGAGTCGCAAGGGCTTCGACTCCTCCGGACTCACCATGTACGTGTACGCCAAGCTCGGCGTGCCCCTGCCGCACAGCGCCACCGGGCAGGCCAAGCTAGGCCGACGGGTCCGCCTGGGCCATCTGCGCCCCGGTGATCTCGTCTTCTGGGGTTCGCATCGCTACTACTATCACGTCGCCATCTACGTCGGTCACCACCGCGTGATCGATGCACCCCACACCGGCGCTGTGGTGAGCTACAAGAAGTTGCGCGGCGCGGCGACTGCGCGGCGCCTACTGCCCAAGTCCTGAACTCTATCGCACGCCGTGTGGTCCGCAGGGGCCGCTTGCCCGCGTGAGAACTTCACGTCGTCCTGGTACATGGACGCACGGGCTGGGCGGCGTCACGCGGCCGAAACAGGCACAAGTACAACCACGCCTACCGTTTTGGACCGCAGCGCACGCCTTCGAGTCGGACCTGGAGAGCGGTTCGCACAAGCATGGCGCCGCCGCGTCGCATCTGCAGCCCTAG
Organism: Actinomycetota bacterium; assembly: GCA_003158705.1. GTDB lineage: Bacteria > Actinomycetota > Thermoleophilia > UBA2241 > UBA2241 > FEN-672. Next base: position 4,063 of record PMKX01000012.1, on the reverse strand, counting down.
GAGAGCCCGAATCGGTCGATGCGCACCGGCTCCAGATCGAGGTCCGGCGTCTGGCCGGCGACGAGCTGAGCCACCAGCTTGCCGGTCACCGGCCCCAGCGAGAGCCCAAGCATGCAGTGGCCGGCGGCGACGATGAGGTTCTCGTGACGCGGGCTGCGGCCGACGATGGGCAGCCCGTCGGGCGTCACCGGCCGCGGCCCGCGCCAGATCTCGAGCGCCTCGCGGTCGGCCAGCCCCGGCAGGAAGCGGGCGGCGCCGCGGCGAATGCCGGCGACGCGGTTGGCGCGCACGCGCATGTCCATGCCCGCGAGCTCCAGCGTGCCGGCCATGCGCAAGCGGTCGCCCAGAGGCGTGATGCACACGTGGCCCTCGGCGAGGTAGGCCGGCAGCTCAGGGAAGCCTTCGGGGCGGGCGACGGTGACGCTGTAGCCCTTGGCCGGCTGGATGGGCAGGTTCAGCCCGGTCAGGCGGGCCAGGGCAGGCGACCAGCAGCCGGCTGCCAGCACCACGGTGCCGGCCTCCAGGTCGCCGCGCGTCGTCATGACCCTGACGATGCGCCGGCCGACGGTGCGCAGCCCGATGACCTCGGTAGCCAGGCGTATGTCGGCGCCTTTGCGGGCGGCGCGGCGACCCAGCTCGCTCACGAACACCTGCGGGTCCACGTGTGCGTTCTCGGCGTGGAATACGCCGCCGGCGACGCCGCCGGCAAGGCCGGGCATCATCTCGCGCGCACGTTGCGCGTCGACCACTTCGGCGGCGACGCCCAAGGCGCGCGCCTCGGCAGCCTCGGCGACGCCGGCGGCCAAGCCATTCTCCGTCGCGTACAAGTTGAGCCAGCCCTTCTGCTCGTAGCCGAACGACTTGCCGCGGGCCACGGCGAGCTCGGCGAACAGGTCGGCACTGCGGCGCCCCAACGCTCGCAGCACCGGCATCAGGGGTCGCATGCGCTCCTCCGCGCAGGCGCGGCGGAAGAGCAGTAGCCAGCGCCACAACGCCGGGTCGAGGCGCGGCTGGATGAAGAAGGGACTGCCGCTGTCGAGCAGCCACTTGAGCCCCTGGCCGAGCGCTCCGGGCGCCGCCAGGGGATAGACCTCGCTGGGTACGATGAGGCCGGCGTTGGCATAGGCGCCGCCGTAGCGCGAGCAGAGCTCGTCGCGCTCCAGCAGGGTCACATGACAGCCGGCCTCGGCCAGGTAGTAGGCGACGCAGACGCCTACGGGCCCGCCGCCGATGATCAGAACGTCGTCGTCTGCCGCCACGTGTCACTCTCCCCACCCGAGTCTGCCGACATCCTACCAGCCGCACACCGGCGCCAGTCGACGAGCCAGCCTGCCGGAGGCCGCCGGCGCGTGGCCAACATGACTTCGAGATGCTTCTTCAACGAGCGCAGCCGTGGTCTCCTTCCAAGCAGCAAACGGTATGATGCGGGTCACACTGCAGATAGAGTGCGAACTGCAGGCGCAAGTCCTGTGACCTCCCGGGGTCCGAGCCGGGAGTACCCCGCGACAAGACCAGGAGCTCACGTGCGACCGAGCACAGAAGAAACGGCAGAGGCAGCCTCATCCGAGCAGCCGCGCATCGGTGTCCTGAGTGACACCCACGGCTACCTCGATCCCGCCATTCTCGACCTCTTCGCGGGAGTGACACACATCATCCACGCCGGCGACATCGTCGATGCCGGGATCCTGACCGCGCTCGCAGCCGTCGCTCCTCTGACCGCGGTCTCGGGCAACCTAGACGTCGGCGATCTGGCGGCGACGCTGGCCCGCGAGGCGAGCGGGGAGGTCGCAGGCGTACGCTTCATCGTCGGCCACAAGCGCAAGCGGCTGATGAAGCGACTCGCCGCCGGCAAGCTCGACGGCCGCGACGGGGATCCCCCCGACCTGGTGGTGTTCGGTCACGAACACATCCCGTCGGTTGCCTGGGTCGACGGCACGCTCTTTCTGAACCCAGGTACCGCCAGCTCGCCCGAGGAGGAGGACGATGGCCCGACAGTGGCCATCGTAGAGGTGGTGACCACCGGCCTGTCGGTACGTTTCATCCCCCTCGAGCGTCGCCGGCCGGCCGACACCGCATGACAAAGCCGAGGACGACAACTGCGGCCGAAGAGGCGGCAGCGACCGAGGCACGTGAGGCGCCGAAACATGCCGTCAGCCGAGACGCGTCCGATGGCTGGCTGCCCGCCGAGGAGCACTATGCCATCGGCAAAGCGGCCCGCGGCGCAGTGCCGCGCAAGACCCAAGCGGGCTGGCTGCCACCCGGCGACAGACCTGACCCCATCGCCCAGCTACGGGCCCAGGACGCTCGTCGCCTGCCGGAGCTGGTGCCCATCCGTTGGGGTCGCATGTCGGTCTCGCCCTTCACTTTCTTTCGGGGGGCGGCCCTGACGATGGCCGCGGATCTTGCGGCGACGCCCTCCTCGGGGCTGCGCGTGCAGCTTTGTGGTGATGCGCACATCATGAACTTCGGTGTCTTCGCCGCACCCGACCGCACGCCGATCTTCGACGTCGCCGACTTCGACGAGACGTTGCCGGGCCCGTGGGAGTGGGATCTGAAGCGCCTCGCGGCGAGCGTCGTGATCGCGGCGCGCGACAGAGGTTTCACGAAGAGCCAGGGCCACGGCGCGGCGCTCGCTGCCGCCCGCTCGTATCGCGCATGGATGCGTCGCTACGCCGCCATGACCAACGCGGAGGTCTGGCACTCACGGGTCGCCGCCGACGACGCGCTCGCCTTGGCCAAAGCCGCCAGCAAGGCCGGAACAGGCAAGACCGGTGCGGTGCTGGCCAGAGCGCGCGAGCACGCCGCCACGCAGGCGTTCGCCAAGCTCACCCACGTGGTCGACGGCGTGCCGCGCTTCACCGACGATCCGCCGTTGATCGCCCACTTGGCGCCTGGGCAGACCGACATGGACCGTGACGTCCGCCAGGCCTTCCGCGACTACAAGAAAACCCTCCAGGACGACCACCGCGCACTGCTCGACCGCTACGCGTTCGTAGACTTGGCACGGAAAGTCGTGGGCGTAAGCAGCGTAGGCACGGTCGATCTGGTCGTCCTGATGATGGGCCGCGACGACGGCGATCCCCTGATCCTGCAGATCAAGGAGGCCGGTGCGTCGTCACTGGAGGCGTTCGCCGGCCGAAGCATCTACCGCCACCACGGTCACCGGGTGGTAGCGGGCCAGAGGCTGATGCAGGCGGCGAGCGACATCTTCCTCGGCTGGATCCGCGGCGCGGCGCCCGACCAGCGCGACTTCTACTGGCGCCAGCTACGTGACTTCAAGGGATCGGTCCCGATGGAGCAGGTCCGCCCCGCGGGGCTCGCCGTCTACGCGGCGATCTGCGGCTGGACGCTTGCTCGTGCCCACGCCCGTTCCGGCGACCGTATGGCGATCGCCGCGTATCTGGGCAAGAGTGACCGTTTCGACCAGGCGCTGGCCGCGTTCGCGCAGGCGTACGCCGATCAAGCCGAACGCGACTACGAGCGCCTCACGGCCGCGATCAAGCAGGGCGAGGTGCAGGTGGAGACCGGCGTTTGAGGGTCGGCTCACGGCCGAGCCAGCCTCACCGAACCTGGCGCCATCCTGCATCTGTGGTGCGCGCGCCACACCCACTAACGAGAAGCAAACACAAAGCGGGTAGAATACGGTGCTCCGAAAGGGGGGAGGCTCAGGCAATGGCGACCAAAGCGAAAGCGGCTGGCGAGCGCGACGGGCGGCGACCCGTCGGCGACGGGTCGCCGCCCGTCGCGCCCACGTCCCCCGCCTCATCCTCGCCGCAAGCTGAGGTCGAACTCTCCGACCCTTCGCTGTACGTCAACCGCGAGCTCAGCATTCTGGCGTTCCAGCGCCGCGTGCTCGAAGAGGCCCAGGATGAGCACAATCCCTTGCTCGAGCGGGTCAACTTCCTCGCCATCCTCGGCTCCAACCTGGGCGAGTTCTTCATGGTGCGCGTGGCCGGCCTGCGCCAGCAGGTCGAGGCCGGCGTGGCCGACTTGTCGAGCGACGGCATGACCCCGGCCGAACAGCTCGTCGCCTGCCGCGAGCAGGCCTACGAGCTCATGCGCG
>PMKX01000160.1 GCA_003158705.1 Actinomycetota bacterium | reverse complement strand
ACCGGCCTGGCCGAGCGCGGCCTGGCCGGCCTGGAGTTCGCCGGCAACATCCCCGGCTCGGTTGGCGGCGCCGTGGTCGGCAATGCCGGCGCCTACGGCAGCAGCGTGGGCGACACGCTGGTGAGCGCCCAGCTGCTCATGGAGGGCCGCGTCAGCGCCTGCACGCCCGACCAGTTGGAGCTGGGCTACCGCACCAGCGCCCTCAAGCGGGGCCGCCAGGCTGTGGTGGTCGAGGCCACCTTCGCCTTGCACGGCGGCGAGCGCAACGCGCTGCTCAGTCAGATCACCCGCGACGCCGAGCTGCGGCGTAGTGCGCATCCGCTCGAGTACGCCTCCTGCGGCAGCTTCTTCAAGAACCCCTCACGAGAGCGGCCGGCGGCGGCGCTCATCGAGCAAGCCGGCCTCAAAGGGCTACAGGTCGGCCGCGCCACCGTGAGCCGGGCGCACGCGAACTTCCTCGTCGCACAGCCGGGCGCCACGGCGGCCGACCTGCTCGCCCTGGCCGCCGAGGTCAAGCGCCGTGTGCGCGAATCCAGCGGCGAGCAGCTCGAGGAAGAGGTTGTGCTGCTCGGCTTCGACTGAGCACGGCGGTGCGGCGCTATACTTGCGCCGTCAGGCGCCGCGAACCCGCAGCGTAGCGGCTGCGTCTCTACCCACGGAGGACGCAGATAGAGGATCTCCCCGGCGGTCTCGTCGACCGGTTGCGCGCAGGTCAGCCCGAAGCGCGGGCGCAGCTCTTTCGCCTGTACGCGCCCCAGGTGCGCCGCATCCTCTTCCTGCAAGGCCTCTGTGAGGAGGTAGACGACGCCGTGCAAGAGGTGTTCATCAAAGTGTTTCGGGCCAAGCTGCCAGCGGAGGAGACGTTCCTGGGCTGGTTCTACACGGTCATTCTGAACACGGGCCGCGACCTTGGGCGCCGCCGCAAGACACGCAAAGGCCTGCTCGAGCGTCTGACCGAGGCTGCGCCGGCCGAGCAGGCCGCGGCCGCCGCCGGCGACCCGCCGCGGCCGACCGACCCCAGCCTGCGCAGCGCCCTCGCCGCACTGGCTCCCGACTTCCGCGAGGTGGTGGCGCTGCGCTTCTTCGCCGATCTCTCTCTGGAGCAGATCGCGCGCTGTCAGGGCGTGCCCCTGGGTACGGTCAAGTCGCGGCTGCACGGCGCTCTGGCTCGCCTGCGCACCACCCTCGCCACAGAAGAGACCGACGATGACTGAGAACGACGACACGAGGATGAACGATCGGCCGGCCGGCGGCGAAGCGGCCCGCAACGCTGGCGCCAGCGGCGCGGCCGGCGACGACCCCGGCGCAGCCGGGGGCAGCCCCAGCGGCGGCTTCGACGACGACCGCCTGCTCGCCTTCGCCCTGGGGCTTGCCGACGACCCGGAGCTGGTTGCCGCGGCGGCCGGCGACACCGAGCTCCGCCGCCGCCTCGAGGCCATGCGCGCCGACGTGCGCGCCGTGAGCGACGGCGTCAACGCCGCCGTGCCGGCGCCCGACGACTCCTACGCCGACCTCTCGCAGGAGCGCTGGCGCGGCCTGGCGCCGTATCTGCGGGCCCGACGGCCGGCACGGCAGCCACGCCGGCCACGCGCCTTCTTCCACCGTGCGCTGGCGCCGGCCGCGGCCCTCCTCGTTGTCGCCGCCATCCTCGGCGGCGTCTTCGCACTCGAGAACCGCGGCAAGTCCTCGAGCTCGACCGGCACGCTGGCGGGCAAGAGCACTGGTCACACGGCGCCGGAAGCGGCGCCAGGAGCGCCGACCGGTGCAGCAGCGACGCCCTCTTCGGTCGCCACCAGGCACCTGGCAGCTGCCTACGACACGGTCGTCGTAGCCCGCGCCGGTCAGGTCACCGGTGAGCAGCAGCACTTCACGGTGCTGCGCACGCTCAAGGGCAGCTCGCCACACACGCTGCGCCTGCGCAGTGAAGGCGGCACGCTGCCGCCCGACTCGCTGGCCATCCTCTACCTGAGGCCAGCCGTCGCCACACCGGGCTGGGCAAACAGTGCTGGACTGCCGGCCGGGGCCCTGGGCGTGCTCGGTGGTAGCCAAGCGAGTGGCGCCGGCGTGGTGGGCGCATCGAGCCCCACGCCCCAGCTCACCGGCGGCACCCTGACGCAGCGGATGCCCACGCCACAGCCCGCGGACGACGGCTATTTCGGGCCCATAGTCTCCAGAGCGATCGCCCACGCCCTTCCCCACATCGAGGTGCTCGTGGAGCCGCTGCCTCCGGGCACCAAGGCGGACGCGATCCAGCTGCCCTGAGGCCTGCGAGCCCAGCGCGGTTGCGCCCCCAACAGCCATTCGCGCCCAGCGGCCAATCGCACTCAACGGCCATCGTCATCCCGGGGGTTTCGTGCGCCTGCCATTCTGGTACGGTTGCGCCGTGAGCGGTCTGCTGCAGGACAGGAACTACCTCGTGCTCGGCGTCGCCAACCAGCGCAGCATCGCCTGGGCGGCGGCCAAGGCCATCCGCGCCCAGGGCGGGTGCGTCGCCCTCACGTATCAGGCGGAGCGCCTCAAGGGGCGCTTGCGCAAGCTCAGCGCAGAGCTTGGCGACACGCCGCTCATCGAGTGCGACGTGAGCAGCGACGCCGCCATCGCCAGGGCTATGCAGGAACTGGCCGAACGCATGCCGGTGCTACACGGCCTGGTGCACAGCGTCGCCTACGCGCCGGCCGAGGATCTGCAGGGCAGCTTCGTGGAGACGACGAGGGCGGGCTTTGCGGCCGCCAACGACGTCAGTGCCTACAGCCTCATCGCCGTCGGCCGCGAAGCCCGCCACCTCATGACCAGCGGCGGCGCCATCGTCACCATGACCTATGCCGGCTCACAGCGCGTCATCCCCAACTACAACGTCATGGGCCCCGCCAAGGCGTCGCTCGAGTCGAGTGTGCGCTACCTGGCCGCCGACCTGGGCCCCAGCGACATCCGCGTCAACGCCGTCTCGGCCGGCCCCATCCACACGGTGGCGGCGCGCAGCATCAAGGACTTCGCCGAGATGTTGACGATGATGGAGCGCCACACGCCGCTGCGCCGCAACGTGACCGCCGAGGAGGTCGCCGACGCCATCGTGTTCCTGCTCAGCGACCTAGCGCGCGCCGTGACGGGCGAGATCCTGCACGTCGACGCCGGCGCGCACGCCGTGACCTGAGCGCCAGCCGGCCGGCGGCGGGCGGGCGGCTGGACGTCAGGCGCGCGCCTGGCCGGCCGTGCCGCCGGCGTCCGCATCGTCTGCCACCACGAACACGCCCTCGGCCGGCGCGAAGCAGTCGCGGCCGCGGGAGTTGATGGTGGTCAAGTACCAGAAGTACGTGCCGCCCGGCTCCAGGCCGGCAAGGGGCGGCACCTGGTAGCGGCAGGAGCGTGCCGGCGTACCTTCCACCGTCACCGCCCAGAGCGCCCGGCTGTCCTGCTCGCGGCACGCCTGCGCGTAGAGCTCCAGCCGGAAGCGCGTTTGGTCGGCTGCCGGCCTGGCGACCTCCCACGCCAGCGTCGGCGTGAGCGTGGCGACGACCGCGCCGTCGTCGGGCCGCAGAGCGTACGGACGCGCCCGGTTGTGGTCGAGGAGTGGACTACCGGGCGCCGCCCGGTAGGCGAAGGGTCTCACGGCGTCGCGCGAGTAGCCGCGAGCGTCGCGCGCGAAGACCACGAAGGCATACAGCGTGTCTTCGCGCAGCTCACGGCCGGGCACGGTGTACGCGGTCGCCGCGCCGGGCAGCTCCTCGCTCAGGACGAGCCGCTTCCGGCCCTCGAGCGTCTCCTCGTACACCTCCACGCGGCAGCCGGCGACGTCGGCGTCGCCGTACGCCCACGTGAAAGCGCGGCCGCCTCCAGGGGCGGCGCGACCGGCGTCGGTGTCGAACGCCGGCGGCCGCGGCCGCACCACCGCCGGTCCCACCTCACCCTGCTCGCAGGCCTGCTCGTACAGACCGTCGGGCACCAGCGCGCCGTCAGGCAAGTAACACTGCTGGTGCTTGCCGGCGGCGTTGTCGTAGACCTCGCGGCCACGCGCATCGCGCGCCAAGCGCCGGCGGCAGTAGAACGGCAGCGGGTCGAGGCCGGCCGCCGCCCGCGCGGCGCGCGTGTCGATGTCGCGCTCGGGAGCACCCAACGAAAGGAGCCTGTGGACGGCCTGACTAGAGTACAGGTCACGCCCGTCCCAGAGACGCAGATAGGCGCCGCCCTGGTTGCGCAGGCCGTCGGCTGCTGCGGTAGCCCGCATGTAGCGGGTGAAGATCTCGCGCACGCCGACCAGGTCCCCGTACCTGTCCAAGAGGGGGATGTCGCCGCGCGGGGACGAGTCGTACACCAGATGGGTGTCGCCCACGCGGCCGCAGTAGATCGCCACGTGGCACTCGTCCGGGGCGGCGCATGGATGAGTGCCGACCACGTCGCCCACCAGCAGGTCGGCGCGGTCGCCCAGGGGCCGCCAGTCGCCGCTCCCCGCTGTCCTGGGGCCGAGCAGCTCGTCGGCGTGACCGCGGCCGAGCAGGTGCACGTGCACCTGGCGCACCAGTCCCCAACAGTCGAAGAGGTCGTCGGAGTTGTGGGGGCGCGCCTGGGAGCCGAAGGTCTCCAGGGCCGCCATCACATCCGGTGCGGCTAGCGAGCGGTCGACCATGCGCCACCGATACTAGCACCGGACGCCGGGCGCGCCCTCCCGCCGCGCCCTCCTAAGGCGCGGGCCGTGCGTCAGGCAGGTGGGCCCAGCGGTGGCTTGGCCGCTGGGCCGGGCGACTCAGTGGAGTCGACGGGCCGGCCGGACGGCGGCTCGGTCAACCCTGCCGGCCGCCCCTCCGCCGCGGCGGCGGCCCGCCGCTCGGCCTCCCATTGCGCGTGCGACTCCTCCATCATGCGGCGCACGCGCGGCGAAGCGTGCTGGTCGCGCTCGGCGAACCAGTCGTCCACCGACACGGACTTGAGCTGCCGGTAGCGCACGTACGCAACCACGACCACGACCAGCAACACAGCCTCACTGACGACCAGCGCGATGAGCCGCGTGCCCAGTGGCGGCGCCAGCGAGATCTGCGCCAGCACGCCCATCACGGGCTCCCCGCCGGTGATGGCGCCGCCGGGGCTGCCGCCGCGGGCGAAGCCAGCGGCGAGGGCGCGGGCGGCGGCGGCAGCTTGCCGCCCTTGGGGCCGTCCTGGATGTACGGCAGGACGGCCTTCACCTGCTGTGTCGAGAGGATCTGGCCCCAGGCGGGCATGAGCAGCTCGCCCTTCTTGCCGGGCGCGGTGACCGACCCGTTCATGATGAAGCCGAGCATCTCGGCGGCGCTCACGTTGTCGCCGGCGTTGCGCAGCAGCGGCACCACTTTGTCGGCACTCGCCGGATTGGGCGCCGGCGACGGCGAGGCGTTCGCTCCCACCTGGCCGTGACAGATGATGCAGGCGTAGGCGCTGTAGATGTCGCTCGCCTTGGCGACGTTGAAGTCGACCGCGGGCCCCACATGCGGGAAGCCGGCTAGCACGTAGGCCGCGATGGCGCTAGCCTGGGCGTCACTCATGACGCCTTTCCACGACGGCATGTTGATGACCCCAGGCTTGCTCGAGACGACCGAGCCCTCCATCAGGATCTGCGTGATCTGGGCCGCGTTGGTGAACGCCTCAGTCTTGTCGCGCAGGGCGTTGTTGAGCGGCGGGATGGTGTCGTCGCCGCCCACGTTGAGGCGGTTCGGTATGCCGCCCGCGCCGTCGGCGCCGTGGCAGCGCACGCAGGAGAACTGCACGTAGAGCGCGGCGCCGTCCTTGACCTGTTGGCTCGCCTGCGGAGCGGCGGTGCCGCTCGTAGCCGGCGTGGCCGTGCTCGGCGCCTCCGGCGTGGCCAGACTGGCACAGCCGGCCGCCACGACGATGGCGGCCACCAGCGCGCCGCTCGCCAAGCCCACAAGCACTCGTCTCATGCTTCTCTCCCTTGCCCTCATTTGGCCACCACGCCCCAGATGGTGAAGGCGATGACGACGCCCACCAGTGCCGTCGCGACCGAGGTCGTGAACGGTTTGCGCAGCGGGTTCCGTACCGGGCTGCGATCGACGAAAGGCAGCGCCACGAGGAGCACGCCGATCACGAACGGCACGATCAACCCCACGCGTTCGGGCACGACCTTGAGCAACTGGAACAGGCTCAGGTAATACCACTCGGGCTTGACGCCAGGCGGCGTGACCAAGGCGTTGGCCCGCTCCCCCAGGCCGGCGGGCCACAGCAGCGCGACGCCCCCCACGATGCCCAGGAAGAGAAAGAAGATCATGACCTGGGACGTGAACTCCTGCCAGAAGTACGGGATGAACTTCTCGTTCGGTTCGTGCTCGCGCTCCCAGTAGTAGCGCGACGTGCGCTCCTGGCGCGGACGGTCGACGAGGCCGGCCACGACTAGAGCCTCCCCGAGATGCCGTGACGGCGGATCATCCAGAAATGCCCCAGGAGGAGGCCCACGATGAGCACGGGCAGCACCAGCACGTGCAGGTCGTAGAAGCGCCCGAGCGTGGCGCCGCTGATGGTCTCCCCGCCGCGCATGCTGACCAGCAAGAAATGCCCGATGAACGGCGTCGAGCCGGCGATGTCGGTGCCCACCCTGGTGGCCCAGTAGGCCTTCTGGTCCCACGGCAGCAGGTAGCCCGTGAAGCCGAAAGTGAAGGTGATGAGCAGAAGCGCGACACCGCTGAGCCAGTTGAGCTCACGCGGGCGCTTGTAGGCGCCGGTGAAGAAGACGCGCAGCATGTGGATCACGACCAGCAGCACCATGCCGCTGGCGGCCCACTTGTGGATGGAGCGGATCCACCAGCCGAACTGCACGNNCGAGATGTTGACCACGCTCTGGTACGCGCCGTCGGGAGTCGGCTGGTAGTAGACGGCCAGCAGGATGCCGGTGATGAGCAGGATGAGGAAGAGCACAAAGGCGATGCCGCCGAAGCAGTACATGTAGTTGGTGGCGTGGATGGGGACGATACGGTTGTACTGGTCCTCCATCAGCTCCTCGGTCCCGAGCCGGTTGTTGACCCAGGCCAGAGCAGCCTTGCTCTTACGCGACGCCATGTGCACCTCCACGAACGATCGCAGCGCTCATCACTGGAACTGGCCTTTGTACCAGCTCGGGTAGCTGGCACGGCTGAAGTCGATGGCACCGACCAGCAGCGAGCCGCCGCTCACGTTGGCATGATAGGTGGGCAGCGGCAGCGTGGCCGGGCCGTGCGCGACGGTCCCCGTGCCGCTGAAGATGCTGCCGTGACAGGGGCACGAGAGCTGGCTGCCTTTGGGTGCGACCACGCACCCCAGATGGGTGCAGATCGCCGAGTACACGGTCACCGTGTTCGCCGCCCTGGTGACGATCACCGGCTTGTCGGCGACGGTGGCGGCTGTGAGCTGGCCCTGGGGAAAGGCGCTGAGCGGTCCGAGGTCGACGACCTGGCCGATCGCCCGCGAGACGGCGACCGGCGGCTTGAGGAAACGTACGAGGGGATACAGGGTGCCGCCGAGAGCCACCACGGCCGCGCCGCCCATGAACCGATTGAGAAACTCCCTCCTGGTCACCCGACCCTCCCTGTTCGGCTGAGCGCTGCGGTGTCGCACTCAGTGGCCATATACAGAGATGGCGGCCGTGGTGTCAACATATCGAGCGCACCGTCGGGAGGGACGACGACGGGACAGGCCCTTCGCCCGCCCGCCCCCGTCCCTCCCGACGGTGTCGCAAACCCGGCCTCCTGAAGTTATGCTAGGCGCACTAATGGCAGGTGCTGACCATACGCTCCTCGACGTCGTCGGCCTCACTGTGGACTTCACCACACAGGAGGGCATCGTCCACGCCGTGCAGGACGTGAGCTTCTCCGTGGCTCCCGGCGAGCTGGTGGGCCTCGTGGGCGAGTCGGGTTGTGGCAAGAGCGTCACCGCCTCGGCCATCCTCGGCCTCACACGCATGCTCAGCAACGCCGCTGTGAGCGGCAGTATCGTGTTCCAGGGGCGCAATCTGCTGGCCCTGCCCGAGAAAGAGGTCCGCCCCGTGCGCGGACGCGACATCGCCATGATCTTTCAGGACCCGGTCACGTCACTCAACCCCGTGCTCTCGATAGAGCGCTTGATGACCGAGGGTCTCGAGCTGCACCTCGGCATGAGCCACAGGGAAGCGGTCACGCGCTCTGTCGAGCTGCTTCAGCTCGTGGGCATCCCCAAGGCTGAGCAGCGCATCCACGACTACCCGCACCAGTTCTCGGGCGGCATGCGCCAGCGCGTGATGATCGCCATCGCCCTGAGCTGCGATCCCAAGCTATTGCTGGCCGACGAGCCGACCACAGCCCTCGACGTCACCATCCAGGCTCAGATCCTGCGCCTGATGAAGCGTCTCTCGGAAGACGCCGGCGCGGCGATCATCACCATCACCCACGATCTGGGTGTGGTGGCCGGCATGTGCCGGCGCATCCTGGTGATGTACGCAGGCCGGCTCGTCGAAGTAGGGCCGGCGAAGCCGCTGTTCGCCCATCCGCATCATCCGTACACCGTCGGCTTGCTGCGCTCGGTGCCACGCCTGGACGAGCCGCGCACGGAGCGCCTGCAGTCGATCGAAGGTCTGCCGCCCGACCTCTCGCACCTGCCCCCCGGGTGCGCTTTCGCGCCGCGCTGCTGGCTGGCCAGCGAGGAGTGCTGGGCGGCCGCTCCGGAGCTGCTCGCGACGACCGACGGCCGCCTCTCCGCCTGCTTCCACTCCGAGGCACTGCTGGCCGAGGTGCCGGCGTGAGCGCGGTGTTCGAAGACAGCGGCGGGGAGGGCGGCGCGAACGGCGGCAACCACGCGAGCGGCGCCAGCGGCAACGGCGCGCTGGTGGGCGTGCGCGACCTCAAGGTTTACTTCCCCATCACCAGCGGCATCGTCTTTCGCCACCAGATCGGCGCCGTACGTGCCGTGGACGGCATCTCGCTGGACGTGCTGCGCGGCGAGACGCTGGGTCTTGTCGGCGAATCGGGCTGCGGCAAGTCCACCACCGGGCGCGCGATCCTGCAGCTCATCAAGCCTACGGAGGGCCACGTGCTCTACGAGGGCGCCGACCTGGCGCGGCTCCGGGGCCGCAAGCTCCGCGCCCAGCGGCGCAGCATGCAGATGATCTTCCAGGACCCGTACGCGAGCTTGAACTCGCGCATGACGCTGGCCGACATCGTCGGCGAGCCGCTGCTGGTGCACCACATGCAGCCCTCGCGCAAGCTGCGCCAGCAGCGCGTGCGCGAACTTCTGGAGCTCGTAGGCCTGAACCCCAACACGCTCAACCGTTACCCGCACGAGTTCTCCGGCGGCNNGCGCTCGACGTGAGCATCCGCGCGCAGATCATCAACCTGCTCAAGGACCTGCAGAGCAAGTTCTCGCTGACGTACCTGTTCATCGCCCACGACCTCTCCGTGGTGCGCCACATCTCGGACCGGGTCGCCGTCATGTACCTGGGACGCATCGTCGAGCTGGCCGCCAACGACCTGCTCTATGGCGAGCCCATGCACCCCTACACGCAGGCCTTGCTCAGCGCCGTGCCGATCCCCGACCCGGAGGCCGAAGAACACCGCCGCGCCGTGGTGCTCACCGGCGACGTGCCCAGCCCGGCCGACCCGCCCAAGGGCTGCCACTTCCACACTCGTTGCCCGGTGGCCCTGGAAGGACGCTGCGACGTGGACGACCCGGCACTGCTCGAGGTGCGACCAGGCCACTGGGCCGCCTGCCACCTGATCACGGCAGACGGCTACCCGCATATCAAGGCAGGCGAGGACAGCTTGGTCGAGACGGCCGCCGGCATCAAGGGGGGTGACGAGTGATGGCGTACCTGCCAGGTGGAGCGATGCGCGATCCCGTCGCCACCGGCGAGGGCGTCAACCTGCAGGACATCGGCGCCGCCTGGGACGCCGACAGCCCCCTGATCGAGCACCGCTCGGCCTGGCAGGAGGTCTGGCTGCGCTTCCGCAAGGACAAGTTCGCCCTCGCGGGGCTGGTCACCGTCGTGCTGCTTGTGATCGTCGCGGTCTTCGCCAAGTGGATCGCGCCGCACAGCCCGCTGACGCAGTACGACAGCGGCTTGACCATGGACGGCATGCCGGTCGGCTCGAGCCGCCACTTCCTGCTCGGTACCGACACGCTCGGCCGCGACCTGCTCTCGCGCATCATCTACGGCGCCCGCGTGTCGCTCGTCATCGGCATCTGCGCCAACGGCTTCGCGCTGGTGCTGGGCGTGATCTTCGGCCTCATGGCCGGCTACTTCCGTGGCTGGGTCGAGACCCTCATCATGCGCGCCACCGACGTGATGATGGCCTTCCCCATCTACCTTTTCGCCATGGCGCTCATCTCGGTGCTCAAGCCCGGGCTCTGGATCCTCGTCGTGGTCATCGGCATCGTGTACTGGACGCCGATGACGCGCGTCATCCACGGTGAGGTGCTGAGCATCCGCGAGAAGGAGTTCGTTGATGCGGCGCGGCTCACCGGTTGCACCAATCGCCGCATCCTCTTCCGTCACATCCTGCCGCACCTCGTGGCGCCGATCATCGTCTACACGAGCCTGGGCATCGCCACCACGGTGCTCTTCGAGGCCGTGTTGAGCTACATCGGCCTCGGCGTGCAGCCGCCGACGCCCTCGTGGGGCCAGATGATCTCCGACGGCCAGAACTACTACCTCTCGGCACCGCACCTGGTGATCTATCCGGGTCTGGCGATCACGATGACCGTGCTGGCCTTCAACCTGGTCGGCGACGGCTTGCGCGACGCCTTTGACCCACAGCAACGGCGGCGCTGAGCATGAGAAGCCCGACACCGAGCACTCTGTCGAGAAACCTGGGGGAAAGGGGAGCCATGNNGTGGGGCTGGCGGTCGCGGCCACCGGCTGCGGCGGCAAGAGCGCCGGCAATGGCGGGCAGTCCACGGGCAACGGCAAGAAGGGCGGCACGATCACGCTTTCGTACTACTCCGAGCCGTCGAGTCTCGACCCGGCGATCGCCTGGAACGTGATCGACTGGAGCGTGGAGCACTGCATCTTCCAGAGCTTCCTGCAGTACGACCCCAAGCCGGGGATGGAGGGCACCAAGCTCATCCCGTGCCTCGCCACCGAGGTGCCGAGCACGCAGAACGGCGGCATCAGCGCCGACGGC
>PMKX01000067.1:177-5361 GCA_003158705.1 Actinomycetota bacterium | reverse complement strand
GCTCGAGCGCGTCGGCTCGCGCGTGCTCTCGCTCGAGCACGAGCACGTCGAGACCATGGGCTGCGACTTCACCACGTACGTGCGCGAACGCGAGGCAGGACAGGCCGTGGTGGCGCGACGCTACGAGCAAGATCAGCAGAAGCTCGAGCAGTTGCAGCGCTTCTACGACCGCTTTCACGCCAAGAAGCTTAAAGCCAAGCAAGCGCAGGCCAAGCTCACGCAGATGGAGCGCATCAAGAGCCAGATGAAGACGCCGCTGCGCGCCGAGCGCGGTCTGCGCCTGAACCTGCCGCAGCCCGCGCCGTCGGCGCGCGTCGTGCTGGAGCTGAAGGCGCCCAGGCTCACGATCGGCGGCGCGGACCAAGCCGGCGGCGCGCGCACGCTCATCCGCGACCTCGACGCCGTCATCGAACGCGGCGAGAAGGTCNNCGGCGCCGGCAAGACCACGCTCGCCGAGACCATCGTCGGCCTGCGCGCACTGGCGGACGGCGCCGTTCACATAGGCCACAACGTGCGCTTGGCGTACTTCTCGCAGCAGGGACGCGAGCTCGACGAGGCGCTCACCATGCTGCAGTGCGTCCTGCCGCTCGTGGGCCACGACGAAGAGCAGGCGCGCCGGCTGCTCGGCCGCTTCCTCTTCTCCGCCGACGACGTCGTCAAGCCGGTGGCCAAGCTCTCAGGCGGCGAGCGCAGTCGCTTGCGGCTGCTCACGCTGCTCGTCGGCAAGGCCAACTTCCTGGTCCTCGACGAGCCCACCAACCATCTCGACGTCACCTCGGTGGAGGCGCTCGCCGAGGCCCTGCGCGAGTACACGGGCACGATGCTGCTCATCACACACGACCGCCATTTGATCCACACGGTCGCGGCCCGGGTCCTCGAGATCCACGACCAGCAGCTTCTCAACCACCTCTCGGTCGAACGGTACTGGGAGGCACGCGCGGCGCGCGGCGGCCACCTGGGCGCGTCGACCGAGGCCGCGGCAGATGCGCCAGCCGCCAGCCGCGGTGTCCGCGATGAAGCTGCCGCGGCCAAGGCGCGCCCCGACCCCGAGCTGGAGCGACGACGCCGAGCACGCCTGCGCGGCGTCGAGGCCGAGATGCTCAAGGCCGAGAAGCGGCTGGGCGACATCGACCACGAGCTCGCCCAGCCGCAGACCTACCAAGACCGACCCCGCGCCGCCGCGCTGGTCGACGAGCGTACGGCCACTGAGACCCGCCTCGAGAAGCTCTACGGCCAGTGGGAGGAGCTCCTTGGTGAGTCTTGACACCGCGCCGTCGCCAGCCAGGAGGAGTGAGTCGGTCTTGGACGCCGCCGCCGTGCGCCGCCTGCGGCGTCGTGTCCTGACCTGGTATGGGCGGCACGCACGCGACCTGCCCTGGCGACACACGGCCGACCCCTACGCCATCCTGGTCAGCGAGGTCATGCTGCAGCAGACCCAGGTGCCGCGTGTCGTGCCCAAGTTCGCGGCCTTTCTGGACCGTTTTCCCAATCTCGAGTGCCTGGCGGCAGCACCGCTCGCCGACGTGCTCACCCTCTGGTCGGGCTTGGGCTACAACAACCGGGCTGTGCGCCTGCGTGCCTGTGCCCAGGCTGTCGTGACCGCCGCGCCGCAGGGCAAACCGGCCGAACTGCCACGCAGCGTAGGCGCCCTCGAGACGCTGCCCGGCGTCGGCCCATACACCGCCCGGGCCCTACTTGTCTTCGCCCACAACGTCGACCTCGCCGCCGTGGACAGCAACGTGCGCCGCGTGCTCATCCACGAGCTGGGTCTGCCGCACGACCTCAGCCAGCTCAGCCTGCAGCGGGTCGCCGAGCGAGTCCTGCCGCGGGGCCAGGCCCGCGACTGGCACAACGCGCTCATGGACTATGGCGCCGCCGTCCTCACCGGGCGCGCCACCGGCATCACACCACCCACCAGCCAGGGTCCCTTCCCAGGCTCGCGGCGCTGGTATCGCTCGCGGCTGCTCAAGCTCTTGCTCGCGCACGGTCCTCAGGCCGCAGTCGACCTGCCGCGAGCACTTGGATTGGGCCGGCAAGATGCGTCTGCGGTGGTCGCCGCGCTGGCACACGACGGCCTGGTCGAGCAGCGCGACGACACCGTGCGTCTCCGCTAGTTCGCCGGACCTCGCCACTCGGAGCCGCGGACGCCTCACGACCACTACGCTGGAGGCGGCCCTCGCCCCTCAGCCTTCGGCCTCAGGTCCGGAACATCGTGAGCAAAAACACCAGCGTGTCGTCGGCTACCACGGCGTGCTTCAGCTGCGCCGGCATGTAGTACAGCTTGCCGGCGGAGGCCGTGTACTGCCGCCCCGCGAGCGTGACACTGCCGCTGCCGGAGATGATCTGGATCACCGCCGGCACGCTCGCCGCATGCTCCGAGAGCTCCTGTCCGGACGCCAAGGTGAAGTGGATGATCTTGTGATGCTCGTTCTCGACGATGCTCTTGCTGACGATCCCCTGGTCGGCCACCTGGGTCAGCTCGTGCAGATCGGCCACGACGGGTCCCACAACGCTCATGCGCTCCTCCTCAGGGTCACCAGACTCAGGCTACGCGTGCGTCGGCCGTCGCCACGATGCGGGCAAGCTCCTGGTCCACGTCCGCCGGCAGCACCGGCTGCTCGTGGCTGCCGAGGATCTCATCCACCCGCGCTGCCGCGCGCTCGAGTAGCGTCGTGGCGCCCTTCGCCTGCCAGCCGTTGTAGTTGTCGCGCTCGAAGAGCCGCGGGTACCACTGCTCCTTGTAGTGATGCAGCGTGTGCTTGCTGTGCAGGAACTGACCGGCCGGCCCCACCGCCGCGATAGCCTCGAGCGCCAGCGCTTCGTCGTCCACCGGCACTGGGGCCAGGAACTGTCGTATCCAGGCGACCGTCTCCTCACAGATCGCAAGCTGTGCCAGGGAGCCGCTCATGCCGGACTCGAGATAGCCCAGATCGTGGATCAGATCGACGCCGGCCAGAGCGTCCGCCATGAGCGTGAGCGCCGCCTCGGCACCGGCCTGCTGGTCGACGACCTTGGCGTCGCTGGCGCCAGCCAAGGCGAATGTGGGCAGGTCGTAATAGGCGCCCATGGCCTCGGCGGCGCGGCGCGAGTCGGGGCCGGCATAGCCATAGACCATCGTGCGCATGTCCAGACCGCCGCCGCCCCATGCCTTGACGATGAACGGCGCTCCCTCGCGCTTCAGTTGGGCGATCACCAGGCCGGCCAGCACGCCGGCGTTGATCATCGCCACGCTGCCGGCCACCGTCGCCGGCCCGCTCAGACCGGCGATGCTGCCGGGGATGTACAGCACCGGCACACCCTTCTCTGCCAGGAAGAGCAGCTTCTCGAGTGAGTCCCGGTTGTGCAGCAAACCGCTGGCCGTGTTGATGTAGCAGGCCAGGAACGGTCGCTCGGCCAGGGCCGCCGGACCGCCGGCGACGGCTTCCGCCATGGCGATGTCGTCGATGCAGCCCGACACGTCGTAGGTCACGAAGATGAGCGGCTTGGTCGTCGTGTTGAGCAGCACGCGCATCTGGTGGCGGTCCGCCGTCTGTTGCCGCACGTCTGTGGGCAGGAAGAGCGACATGGCGAAATCGATGTTCTCCAGGGCGTCGCAGAGGGTCACGCCCTGGCGCACGTCCTCGAGCACCGGCGATCGCCGCTCCCCGCTGCGATGGTCGACGATGTGCAGGCAGTCCGAGCCGGGGCCGAAGTACGTGCGCGAGCCGTCCAGCTTCAGGGCCGGCCGGCCCTCGCGGTCGTAGATGGTGAAGTCGCGGGGAGCCGTGGCCAGCGCGTTCTCGATCAGCTTGGCCGGCAAGCGTACGATGTCGCCGTCCACCGTGGCACCGGCACGGCGGACGAGCTCCACGGCCTCGGGCTCGTCCAGGCGCACACCAGTACGCTCCAGCACCTGCAGACTAGCCTCGTGCAGCTTCTCGCACTGCTCACGCGAAAGCCACCCCGGCCGGCTGCGACCTCGTCGGCCACCATCGCTTCTGCCCGCGGTCATGCGACACCTCCAGTCACGGCACATCGACGGGCCGCGCCGGGTGCAGCCGGCGTCGACCCGTCGCAATCCGGCAAAGCCTATCAGAGCCGTCGGCTTCCGACCGGGGGTGCTTGCGGCTGATCCAGACGGCGGCGGCGAGGAGACGCCGGATGACCGGCCCCCCTCGCGCCACGCATAGACGCTGCAGCGATAGGGTAAACCCAGAGCGCAGACAAGACGACCACGAAGGAAGAGGCTCACTCATGATCAACATACTGAGCTCGCTCGCCCAGTTCGCCGCCGGCGCCGGCGGGACGCTGTCGACCCCGTCAGGTGTCAACGCCGCGCTGCTGCCGACTTATTGCCCCGCCGACCGCCAGGGACGGCCAGACTACGCCGGCGGCGTCTGCCCCAGCCGTCTCCGTCCGTAGACCCATCGCGCTGCCCGCAAGGGTGGTCGTGGGTAGGTGACGCCGGCGCGGGGCTCGTCAAGCTGCGTCGGCGCGCTGCCGATATCAGTCACCATGAAGACCGTTGACGGCATCGAGGCCAGCGATGGCGCCCAGTGCTCGGCGCTCGTCGAAGCGGCTGGGGCTCGCCGCCGCCGTCCGCTGTGGCTCTACGGAGTCTGGAGCCTGGAGAGCCTCGCCGCCTTTGCGGCGATGTGGGCTTTGACCCACAGCCGTAGCCTCGACTCGTTCCTGATCACCTTCGCCTACCTCTTGGGCTGTGCTGCAGCTCTGACGGTGCCGGGCCATGCCCTGCGCGCCCTTGCGGCTCGGCTCGGCCTCTCGTGGCCAAGCACTCGCGCCGTACTACAGGCGCTGCTCGTGATCGCCGCCGGCATGATCGTCGCTGCCGTGAGCACCGATCGCTGGTGGTGGACCATCGCCGCCATCCTGCTCACCGGCAATGCGCTCTGGGCGCTCGAGCTGCACGAGCGGCGACCGCAGCGGCCGGCCTAGACTGTCGCGGCGCGACGCCTAGGCGGTCACGTTGCCGAAGTAGGCCGGGTAGCGGCGCACCGTCTTCTTGCGCCGCCGGTACGTGTTGGCGAGCTCGAGGAAGATGCCGATGTCGCGGTCAAGGTCGGCCTGCGTGCCGTCGAAGTAGAAGGTCCGGATCGGCAGCCCGTCGAGGTCACGTTGCATGCGCGGGTACACCGCTTCGGTGACGATGCCGTTCATACAGGTGAACGGGCTGATGTCGATGAT
>PMKX01000067.1:0-161 GCA_003158705.1 Actinomycetota bacterium | reverse complement strand
GAAACTCGCCGGCGACCGGCTTGTAGAGCGCTTGCTCGTCGCGCCGCTGCACGACTGACTTGAGCTTGCGCACGGCGTTCTCTCGGGAGTAGGCGCGACCCTCGTCGGCCAGACGCCGTCCGTGCTCGTCGTCCACATACCACACCCACTCGCCGATGTCC
>PMKX01000120.1 GCA_003158705.1 Actinomycetota bacterium | reverse complement strand
CTGGTCGCGCGGGCGGTCAACATCGCCAAAGGATGATCGCGAAAGGACGAAGCTCGTCGCTGCCGGCTTCGCGCCGCACCGCACTTTCTCCGTCCAGACACCACACGGGAACCTCCAGCAAGTCTGCGCGTACTCTGCGAAACGGCGGTCGTCGTGAGTGACCCTGGCCGGGTTCGGGAACATCATGGCAAGCGGACCAACGAAGGGGTTAGGCCGGTGCGCATCAGCCGGCTTTGACCTGGCGAAGTCAGAAGAGTTTCGAAGAGAGGAAACCAGCATGAGCGAAACCACGGAGTTCAGCATCGGCAGCGAAGTCAGTTGCAGCGACGGTGTCTGCGGGGACTTGCGACGGGTGGTCGTCGATCCCGTCGCCCGGGCGCTCACCCATCTCGTCGTCGAAGCGAAACATGGGAGCGGCGTGGGTCATCTCGTACCCATCGACCTGGTGGCCTCGACGCCGGCGCAGGGGATCCAGCTGCGTTGCACCACATCTGAGTTCGCAGGGCTCCCGGACGCAAAAGAGACATGGTTCCTGCCCGGAGCGAGCGATGACTGGGGTTACGGGCAAGAGCACATGCTCTCGTGGCCCCACTACGGGCTCGGCATGGGCGGCATGGGCGTCATCGGCGCCATGGGCGGCACGGACTCGAGTCCTGGTCCCCAAGTGACCACCTCTGACATGGTACCCGTGGGCGAGGTGGAGGTGCGCCGCGGCGAGTCGGTGCATGCCACGGATGGGACTATCGGGCGCGTCCAAGGACTGGTCATCAATCCGAGCGACCATCACGTGACCCACGTGCTGCTCGACGAGGGCCACCTCTGGGGCCAGAAGCGGGTCGCCATCCCCATCAGCGCCGTGACCGGCGTCGAAGACGGGGTGCGGCTCAACCTCACCAAGGACGAGGTGCGCGACCTGCCGGCGGTCGAGGTCGATCAACCCGCATGATGTCGCTGCGGCTTTCGTGAATTGACGCAGCCGGCAACCTCTAGGTCGTCGATACTGGGGCACCATCCGCAAGATCGCTCCTACCGGGAAGGTCACGACCCTGGCCGGCAAGGCCGGCTTCTGCTGTCCGGTCGTCTACCCGCTCGCTGGCCGTCTCCTCGCTGTGGGCGCCGTTCGGGTTCGCGCGAACCCGACTCTGGCTCCTCCACTACGGCAGCTCGTCGCGTAGTGGCGCGCCGTGGGCCCTCCTAGGTGACGTCCCGATGGGTCAGCATCCAGGTCGCGAGTGCGTGTAGCGCGAGGACGGCGGCGAGCAGAAGCAGCCCTCCCGTGACGATCGTATGGCCGGCTGCCCGACCGCTCGGCCCCGAGATCCTCGTCTGGGGGCTGACCGCCAGCCAGGAGAGAGAGTCGGTGACGATCAGCCAGCGGCTGAGGCCCAGCCAGACGCCTGTCATGGCGTTTTCGACAGCCAGCAAGTAGACGGCCATAGTGGCCAGCGCCGCGGCCGTGCTGCGGCCGATGGCGGCACAAGACACGCCGACCGCGGCGGCAGCAGCAGCCAGCAGCACACCGCGAAGCGCGAGGCCGGCCAATGAGAGATACCAGCCGCTCGTGGGCACGGCGCCGTTACCGCGGGCGAGCGCCGCAGGCAGGAGGGCGACGAAGAGTAGTGCCAGTGCGGCCAGCGAGAAGCAGGCGGTGACCGCGGCGCACGAGGCCGCGCGGGCGGCGAGCACGCGCGACCGCCGAGGCTCCCAGGTGAGCAGCGTCGTCAGGGCGCGGCTGGAACAGTCGGCGCCAAAGGATGAGGCGCCCAGGCTGAACCCGGCNNCGCAACAGGAGGCGCCACAGGAGCCGCTGCACGTCGGCGACGAACAGATCAATCATCGTCTGCCGAGCCCGCCGGAGAGGTCAGGCCGAGGAAGACGGCCTCCAATGTGGGCTTGATGGCCTGCATCTCGCCTGCGTAGAGCCGCTTGGCGGCCAGGATCTCGGTGACGCGCGCGCCGTCGGCCGGGGCGCAGTCCACGCGCAGGGCTCCGTCTGTGACCACCGAATCGATGCCGGCCGCCGCCAGGGCATCTCGAGCGGCGCCCGGATCTGCGATGCGGACGATGAGCGCGCCGGCGCCCGCGGTGGCCAGTACGTCGCCGATCGGGCCGACGGCCACACAGCGGCCCGCGTCGATGACGGCCAGCCGGTCACAGGTCCTTTCCACCTCAGGGAGCAGGTGACTCGCGACAACGACGGTGCGACCTTCACGCGCCAAGCTCACCAGCAGGTGGCGGATCTCGGCGATGCCGGCCGGGTCCAGGCCGTTGGCGGGCTCGTCCAAGATGAGCACCTCAGGATCGCGCAGGAGCGCGACGGCAACACCCAGGCGTTGGCGCATCCCCAGCGAGTAGGTGGCCACCGCGTCGTTGGCCTGATCGGCAAGCCCAACGGCCTCAAGGGCTCGATCCACCTCGCCGCGACCCATGCGCGCGAGCCGGGCGAGCAGCAGCAGGTTGCGCCGTCCCGACAGGGTCGGCGTCAGCCCAGGGGTCTCGATGAGCGCACCGACGCGGCTGATCACCCGATGCAGGTCGCGTCCGCAGTCGGCGCCCAGGATCCGGCATGTGCCAGCTGTCGGCCGGACCAGCCCGAGCAGGCAGCGCATCGCGGTCGTCTTTCCGGCGCCGTTCTGACCGAGCAGACCGAACACCTCGCCTGCCGGCACGGTCAGATCGAGTCGGTCGAGGGCAAGGTGGTGTCTCTCACCGCGACCGTAGGCTTTGCTGACCCCGATCATCTCGACGACGGCGTCACTCACCGGCGGACCCAACACCAGCCCGGCGGGGCGGCGAACGGCGGCGCCAAAGGTGGCGGCTGGCTTGGCGCTTTGCGACTTGGCGGGTCGCCGGCGCTGCGTGGACGGGCGCAGGACGAACCACCACGCGAGGCCGAGCACGACGACGACAAGGAAGATCAGCATCGTGTCTCTTGGACGCCGCGCGCTATCCGTACCCCCGGCATCTGCGGCGAGAACGTTCGAGCAGGGGCTCCCATGCGGCTGACCCTACAGAGGCAGAGCGACCCCCGCAAGGCGTGTCCCGTGCGGGGGCCGGGAGCGGCTCGCATCTGCCAGACGTCGCGCTTCACAGCGTAAGTTCGAGAGTTGTCCACTAGGGTCCACCACCGTTGTCCAGAAGACAACGTTCTCCCTGCAAACGCCTCGCTTCTGATGTGCGGCCGCCGGTCAAGTCGGGACTGGTCGGGGGGTGTCACATCGGCTAGTATGGGTGTTCAGCGATGGGCAATCCCTACGGAAGGGGAGACTCGTGAGGCAGGTACTGCGACCGATCCTCGTGGCCTGCACGGTGGGCATGTGCGTCCTTGCCGTCTGGGTACCCTGCGCCAGAGGTCTGGTCTCGACCGGCGGCGGCTTCTACTTCCAGAGCCCGCAGCAGTTCGGCTGGAGCTACGGCGCGCTCGCCTTCGCCGACGCCGACAACGTCTGGGCCACCGGCGGGACCCAGAACAACGGCTCGCGCCTGCTGCACTCGAGCGACGGCGGCACGACCTGGCAGGCCGTCGACGCCGACCCTGATCCCGACCGCGCCGACTGGTTCGACGACCTCACCTTCGTCGATGCGCAGCACGCACGCGCGACCACGAGCTGGTACGACAAGGACACGAGCACTGATCAGATCGGCCTTGTGAAGAGCGACGACGACGGCGCGACCTGGAGCATGACGCCCATCGCAACCGGCGGCTGGCTGGGATACGGCGCCCGCTTTCCCTCGGCCGACGAGGCGGTCGTCTGCGGTCGTGAGTACAACGCCACGGCCAAGAAGTGGAACTTCGTCATGCTCACGACCAGGGACGGCGGCGCCAGTTGGACACGCAGTGACCTTCCCGGTGNNCCGAGAACCACACCATCTACACCTCCGCCGACGGCGGCGCCAGCTGGCAGAAGCACGGACTGCCCGACGGCACGGAGGCGGTCGAGAGGCTGCAGGCCATCGATGCGACCCATGCCTGGGCGCTCGTGTTCCACCTGGGTAAGCCCAACACCTGGCAGGTCCTGACTACCGCCGACGGGGGCGATAGCTGGACTATGGTGAAGAGCCTCCCGGCGCACACGTGGCCTACGCTGACCGCAGCCGACGCGCACCGGGCCTACCTCACCGAGACCGTCTCCTCGGTGCAGCGCAACGTGAGTAGCTGCATCGAGCACACGACAGACGGCGGCGCGAGCTGGCAGCGCACCTACCTGGGACCGGAGATACCGCACGCTCTGTCGGTGAGCCCGGACGGTACGCTCTTCGGCTGGGTCCAGGGTCTCTGGCGCTCCGGCGACTCGGGAGCGAGCTGGCAGCGGCTCATCGGCAGCCGCCACGGCTACATGCTCGAGGGCGTGACCGCCACCAGCCAGGGCAAGCTCTGGGCCGTAGGCGAGACCACACCGCTGGCGCCGGACACTTATGACCCGACCAGCGGCCAGGGCGTGCTCTTCAGCTCGAGCGACGGAGCGCGCTGGCAGCAGGTGCCGATCGCGGGCGGTGCCTCCCTGCGCACGATCGACTTCTTTGGTGCGCGCTACGGCTTCGCCGCCGGCAGCTCCGGGCGCGTGCTGCACACGAGCACCGGCGGCAAGAGCTGGCAAGCGGCTAGGCCGGTCGGCAAGGACCTCGTCGTCAAGGACGTCGAGGCGACCGGCCCTCGCTCGGCGGTGGCGGTGGTGACGCGCATCGAGAGCCGGCGCACCTACTACGGCATCGCGCGCACGACGGACGCCGGTGCCAGTTGGCGACTTGAGCACTACGGCCGCAGTGACCGGCTCACGGCCATCTGCGCTGCCGGCGCCAAGAAGCTCGTCGCCGTCGGCGGCTATGGACGCGGCAACGTCGTCGTGCTCACGAGCACGGACGGCGGCGCCAGCTGGCGGCGGACCGTGGTCACCGGTTGCAAGTGGGAGGTGCGTGACGTCGCCTTCACGGACGCCGAGCACGGCTGTGTGCTTACGAGCACCTCGGCGGACTGGACCGACTGGCAGGACTGGGGCAGTGTTGTGCTGCGCACCACGAACGGCGGCAAGAGCTGGACGAAGATCGACCTCGGCCAGGTGAGCACCTACAGCCTGACCTCGCTCACCTTCTCGGGCGCCAAGACCGGCTGGGCGGTCGGCGACCGCATCCTGAAGACCACGGACGGCGGCGCCTCCTGGCACGACACCGGCGCCGCCGTGCCGGACGCCGGCACCTCACATGTCGCCGAGGCGGCCCTCTTCGGCGTCGCCGCCAGTCGCGGCCACGTCTGGGCGGTGGGCGCCGGACAGCTCATCCTCTCGACCTTGGACACGTCGGCTGACACGGCAGCGCCCGTCACCTGCGACGACGGCGATCGGCTCTGGCACAACGCCGCCGTCACCACCCATCTGACAGCGACAGACGCCGGGGGCTCCGGGGTGAAGGTAACCCAGTACCGCATAGACGGCGGCAGGTGGCAGACACTCACTGCGGCCGGAGTCACGGTGAAGGCCCCCAGCGACCACTCCGCCGACGGCGACCACACCATCAGCTATCGCTCGACGGACAAGGCCGGTAACACGGAGTTCCCGCAGCTGTGCACCGTGCACATCGACACGCGGCCGCCGAAGACGGTGGCCTACGGCAAGGTCACGGTGGCCAGGGGGAGCACGGCCAAGATCGCCTACAAGATCACGGATGCGCAACCGAACGGCGGCACCGCCACCGTGACGATCACCGTCCGCGACGCCGCGGGCACGACCGTCGACACGCTTGTGCTCGGTGAGCAGGAGATCGGCAAGAAGCTCCGCGCCGCCTACGCCTGTGCGCTCGCCCCCGGCTCCTACACGTACCGCGTGACGGCAACCGACGCGGCCGGCAATGCGCAGTCGTCGGCCGGAAGCGGGACGCTGGTGGTCACAGACTAGCCAGAACTATGGTCTCGGTCTGGCGATTGCCTGGGCGAGCCGAGAGCGATACCGCAGTGGCGATGTCCAGTTGACACTGGCGGTGCTCGGAGATTCGAGAGCCACGTCCTGAGGTCCGCGCTTGCTCGGGCATCTCATCGACCGTCCAAGAGGCGCTGCAGCTCGCTCCTCAGGTTCGAGAGTTGTCCACTTGTCTCCACCAGCCCGCCCGTGCGGCTTTCCGTGCGGGCGTACGTTTGCTAGAATCCCTGCTTCTGCGGGGGCGTAGTTCAGCTGGTTAGAACGCCGGCCTGTCACGCCGGAGGTCGCGAGTTCGAGTCTCGTCGCTCCCGCCACTTCTTCTCTCCGTGGCCGCCCGGCCGCGGACCATGCTACGGATCACACGTGGGTGTCGCGGGTGTCCAGGCGAGGAGCGGTGCCATGACCGAGGCAAGCGCAGGCACGGCGCTGGTAGCGCAGGTAGCCGCGCGCACCACCGAGCAGGTGAGCTCGGTGATCGTCGGCAAGGAGGAGCAGGTCAACCTGCTGCTCGTGGCCCTGCTCAGCGAGGGCCACGTGCTCATCGACGACGTGCCCGGCGTGGCCAAGACCCTGCTGGCCAAGACGCTGGCCGCCGCCCTGGGCCTGCGCTTCGCACGCGTGCAGTGCACGCCCGACCTGCTGCCCGCCGACGTCACCGGCAGCGAGGTGTTCAACCTCAAGACGGGCGAGTTCGAGTTCCGTCCCGGCCCCATCTTCGCCAACATGGTCCTGGTGGACGAGATCAACCGGGCGACGCCACGCACCCAGTCCAGCTTTCTGGAGGCGATGGAGGAGCGCCAGGTGACCGTGGAAGGGCAGTCACACGAGCTGCCGCGGCCGTTCGCCGTGCTGGCCACGCAGAACCCGGTGGAGCTCAAGGGCACGTTTCCGCTGCCTGAGGCGCAGCTCGACCGCTTTCTCATAAGGCTGCGCCTCGGCTACCCGAGCGCCGCCGAGGAGGAGCGCATGCTCGAGCGCTTCCGCTCTGGGGACCCGCTCGCCGCAGTGGTCCCCGTGACCTCGGCGGAAGAGCTCGCGCGGGCGCGTGACGCGGCGCGGGCGGTGTTCGTGAGCCCCGACGTGGAGCGCTACATCGTGGCCATCGTGCGCGCCACGCGCGAGAGCGCCGCCGTGGCGCTGGGCGCCAGCCCCAGAGCGGCGCTCTCGCTCATGCACGCCGCCCAAGCGGCGGCGGTACTCGCCGGGCGCGACTACGTCACGCCGGACGACGTGCAGCGCCTGGCGCCGGCCGCCCTGGCGCACCGCATGATGCTGGCTCGCCAGGAGCTGCTCGAGCGCCGCGACCCGGAGACGGTCGTCGCGGCGCTCCTCGCCGAGGTGCCGGCCCCGGTCGAGGGGCCGACGGCCGCAGGCTAAGGCGCGCGGACCGGCCACTCGTGAGGCTGCGCGCCATCATCGCGGCCGGCTTGGTCGGCCTGGCGGCGGCGGCGGCCGTGAGCTCGCGGCCGCTCGTCTTCGCCGCCGCCGCCGTCATCCTGCTCGCCCTGGCCGCCGGCTACGCGCGCCGCCACCTGTTCGACCGGCTGGAGTACCGCCGCGTGCTCTCCAAGCGCGTGGTCACCTGGGGCGGCGAGGTGGAGGTGGCCACCGAGGTGATCAACCGCAAGTGGCTGCCGGTCGTGTGGGTGCACGTGCGCGACGAGTGGCCGACGCTGGTGGAGCCGCTGTGGCCGAGCGCCAGGCGGGCGGCCAGCGGCGCGCTGGCGCTCGACCAGACGTTCTCGGTGCGCTGGTACGAGCGTGTGCGCCGCCGTCACCGTGGCCGCTGCATGACGCGCGGCGTGCACAGCTTCGGCCCCGCTGCTCTGGACGCGGCCGACCCCTTCGGCCTGGCCGGGGGCGAGCTGCACGACGCACGCACGGACAAGCTGCTCGTGCTGCCCAAGGTGCTTGCCGTACCCGACGTGGAGCTGCTGTTCGGCCGTCCGCTCGTCGGCGCCCCGGTGCGCCGCTCGCTGGCTCACGACCCCACCAGCCTGGTGGGTGTGCGGCCATACCGGCCCGGCGATCCGGTGCGCGCCGTCAACTGGCGCGCCACGGCGCGCCACGGCGAGTTGTACTCCAACGACTGGGAGCCCACCACGGTGGCGCAGGTGCTGATCATTCTCGACGCCCGCAGCTTTGAGCACATCTGGCAGGGCATGAGCGCCGAGACCACGGAGCTGCTCTGCGTCGTGTGTGCCTCGTTGGCCAGCGACTTGCAGGAGCGCGGCTTCGGTGTGGGCCTGGTGTCCAACGCGCGTCAGTCCGGCGACTGGCGCCAGGTGGAGGTCGAGCCAGGCACCGGCACCCTGCCGGAGATCCTCGAGGCGCTTGCCAAGGTGATCGTGTTTCCACCACCACCGCTTGACGACATCCTGGCGCGCGAGCTGGCCCGGCCGCACCCCTTCACGGAGTACGTCGTGGTCACGGCCAGCATCAACGCCGAGTGGGCGCCGCTCCTTGAGGCCTTGCGCGCGGAGCGGGCTACGCACGTCGTCTACGTCGAGGAGCCGCGGGGCGTGGCCATACCGCGCTCACGCACCACGGCGGTGCCCCAGCGGCTGACCCCGGAGCAGAACGACATCGCGCATCTCATCGACGCGCGCATACCGGCGGCCTTCGACTGGCGAGGGCAGGATGCGCTTCCGCTGGCGTGACGACAGCGCCCCGCTGGCCTCGAGCTGTGCGCTCGAGAGCCTGTGGCTGGGTGCGGCGGTGGCGGCTCTCACGCGCCACCCCACCGCTCTGCTGGTCCTCATCAGCCTGGCCCTGGTGGCCGCCGGCGCCGCGCTGTCGCGCGGCTATCGTTTTGAGCACCTGGGCAGGATCGGCGCGCAGGCGCTGAGCGTGGCCGTCGCCTGGGCCGCCGCAGGGCTCCTCTTCTGGGCGTGGGCGCCCCGCGGCGCCACCGTCTACGTGCTGTTCGGGCACGGCGTCGGCTGGCTGGTGTTCGCGTCGGCGGCCGTGCTGCAGGGGCTTAGCGTGGGGCGCGCCGACAACACGCCGGACGACCTGATGCGCCGAGTGGCACGCGTTCTGGTGCTGGTGTTCCTCGTGCTCCTGGTGAGCGAGGGGGCCGGCCGGCCGCTGCCGTCGGCCGGCCCCCTCGTTGTGGCCGCCGTGCTGCTGGCTGTTCTCACCCTTGTCGTCGGCAGACTGGTCGCTGTGCTGGCCATCAGCGATCGCGCCCGGGGCCGGTCGGCCTGGTACTGGGTGGCGGCCGTGGTGCTTGTGGTCGGCCTGGTGCTCATCGCCGCCGCCACCCTGGCCGGCGCGCTGCGCCCCGACGTGGTCGCTTGGCCGTTCCGTGCGCTGTGGCTCGGTGTGCGCTTCGTCCTGGGGGCTGCGGGCGTGGTGATCGGCTACGTTGCCGGCAACCTCATCCGTGCCGTCGTGTGGTTCTGGCATCTGCTCGGTCTCCATCGCCACAGCGCGCCGGCGAGAGCGCCCGTGCCTGAGCCGACGCTGAGTGTGTCGCCGACGCCGATG
>PMKX01000102.1 GCA_003158705.1 Actinomycetota bacterium | reverse complement strand
GGCACCGGCGCCGCGCCGGTCGTCAGCGAGCTCGCGCGCGAGATCGACGCCTTGGCCGTGGGCATCGTGACGCGACCGTTCTCCTTTGAGGGCAGCAAGCGGGCAGCGCAAGCCCTGGACGGCATCAAGGCGCTGCGCGAGGTCGCCGACACGGTCATCGTCATTCCTAACGACCGGCTTCTCGAGGTGGTCGAGCACACGACCACCGTGGTCGANNCAACCTCGACTTCGCCGACGTGCGTACGATAGTCAAGGACGCGGGCACGGCGCTGATGGGCATCGGGGTGGCGACCGGCGACAACCGCGCGTCGGAGGCGGCGAGCCACGCGATCCATTCGCCGCTGCTTGAGACATCCATAGACGGTGCCCGTGGCATACTGCTCAACATCACCGGCGGGCCGGACGTATCGCTGTTCGAGGTCAACGAGGCCGCTGGGCTCATCGCCGCCGCCGCTCACGAGGACGCCAACATNNATCTTCGGCGCCGTCGTGGACGAGCGCCTCGAGGGGCAGATCTCGGTCACCGTGGTCGCCACCGGCTTCGACGACTCGGTGGTGCGCGGTGCGAGCCCGAGGCCGCCGGCGGCTGCGCGGCGATCACAGCCGAGCGGCAGGGCGCCTCTCTTCGGTGAGGCACCGTCGTTCGAGGGCAGCGACCTCGACATCCCGTCGTTCGTCCNNCGCTCGCCGCTCGCTCCTCCATCGCCCCTGCGGTGGACTTGGACGTCGATCTCGACGTCTTCGTGGGGCCCTTCGACCTTCTCGTCACTCTCATCCTCAAGGACGAGGTCGACCTCTGGGAAGTCCGCGTCTCGCACATCATCGCGGAATACGTGGTCCGTCTGGCCGAGACCGGTCAGTTCGACCTTGAGTCCACATCGCAGTTCGTCGTTCTCATCGCGGCGCTGCTCGAGATGAAGTCCCGTCTGCTGGCCGACGACGAGACCGGTGGTGAGCTCGAGGAACTGGACGCTGCCGAAGCCGGCGAGGAACTGCTGGCGGGCCTGGTGCGCTACTCGCAGTACAAAGGTGCCGCAGGGGCTCTGCGGGAGCTCTGGAGTCGCCACGCGAACCGTTTGTACCGACAGGTCGGCCTGCCGGCGCGCTTTCTGCACGCCGGCGACATGAACACGCGTCTCGCGCCTGAGCTTCTGGCGCGGGGACTGGCGCCGTTGTTGAGGGAGCCGGCAGTGCCGGATGTGAGCCACATAGCGGACCTCGCCGTCACCCTGGTACGCGAGTTGCGCCGGCTGCGCGCTTTGCTTGCCGAAAGCGGCCCGCTGACGTTCGCTTCGGTAGCGCCGCGCGACAGGCTGGAGAAGGCGATCACCTTCTTCGCCCTGCTCGAACTGCACAGTCGTGGCGAGGTGACGCTCGACCAGCGGCACGCCTTCGGCGAGATCAAGATCACGCCGCTGGGCAGTCGGCCGGCGCTTGCCGACGCGGCCGGGTGACGACAGCCGCCGTTCTGCGGTACGATGCGGTAAGCGACGCTTACGTCCAGATGGAAGATCTCGCCCGACACCTCGAAGCACTCTTGTTCCTGGCTCCCCGACCGCTGCCGGCCGACGAGCTCGCCGCCGCGTGCGCGGCTGAGGCGAGCGCCGTGCGGCAGAGCCTTGTGGAGCTGCAGAGTGAGTATGGGCCGGGCCGACATGGCATGGCTCTGGCTGAAGTAGGGGGTGGGTTCACGTTCCGCGTTGAGAGCGATTGCGAGGCAGTGGTGCGACGACTGACCGGCGGCCGTCCGGAAGAGGAGCTCTCGCCGGCGCTGCTGGAGACTCTGAGCGTGGCGGCCTATCTGCAGCCGACCACGAGGGCCGAGGTGGCGCAGGTACGCGGCGTGTCGTCGGAGTGGGCTCTCGCCGCACTGGTGGAGCGCGGCCTTATCGAGGAGTCCGGCCGCGCCGATACGCCGGGCGCGCCGATCCTCTACCGGACTACGCCGCGCTTCCTCAAGCTCTTCGGTCTGCGCGCTCTGACGGACCTGCCGCCGATGGCTGAGTTCGCCCTGAGCGCGGGCGACGTAGAGGAGATCCGCACGCGCCTGGTCGCCAATGCCGCGCGGCGGTCGCCATGAACAAGATGAGCCTGGTCGTCTACCTCGCTCGGGCCGGCGTCGGCTCTCGCCGTGCCTGTGATGAGCTCGTGCGCGACAACCGAGTCACCGTCGGCGGCGAGATCGTGACCTTCCCGCGGCAGGAGACCGGCCCAGACGACGAGGTTGCCGTAGATGGCGAGATCGTGGTTCCCAAGCAGTTGCGCTACGTGCTCGTGAACAAGCCGCGCGGCGTTGCCTCCACGCGCAGCGACCCCCACGCAGACCGTGTGATAGTCGACATGGTGCCCGAGGGGCGCACGTTATTTCCGGTCGGCAGGCTGGACCTGGACACGACCGGTCTTATTGTGCTCACTAACGACGGCGTGCTCGCCAATCGTCTCATGCACCCACGCTACGGCGTGCAGAAGTCGTATGTGGCGCGCGTGCGGGGCAAAGTGAGCAAGCGCGTTCTCGCTGCCTTGCGCGAGGGCGTCGAGCTGGAGGACGGTCTCACATCGCCGGCCGAGGTGCGCTTGCAGAAGCAGAGCGCCAAGACGGCCGTGCTAGAGCTGACGATCCGTGAGGGGCGCAAGCGGCAGATCAAGCGCATGCTTGCGTCGGTCGGCTTGTCGGTGGAAGAGCTGCATCGGCGGCGCTTTGGCCCTCTCGGTGACAAGGGTCTGCAGGTGGGCGCGTCTCGCGAGCTGAGTGGTGATGAGGTCGACGCCCTGCGCCGCGCCGGCGAAGGCGTGCGCTCCTCGCTGGACCAAGAGGTCGAGGGCGAACCGATGAACCTGGCCGGCGACCCGCCGGCAGGGCCTCAGGCGGCCGCCGGCGACACCCTCGGTGAACGAGGCGGTCTCTAGGCTGCCGCTGAGCCTCGCCGGGCGGCAGTGCCGGCCCGCGTGAGCGTCCAGCGATGGAGCCTGGCGATGTATACTCTCGTTCCGCACCCGCGATGGAGGATGCCCGCATGAGTGACACGACGGCCACGCGACTGCGCGCGATCCGTGGCGCCACTACGATCGAGACCGATACCAGCGAGGACCTCCTCGTGCGCACGGCAGAGCTCGTCGAGACCGTCATGGCGCACAACAAGGTGCGGGTCGAGGACATCGTCAGCATCATCTTCACGGCGACGCCCGATCTGCAGGCCGATTTTCCGGCCGTTGCCGCTCGCCAGCTCGGTCTCTCGCGGACGCCTCTCTTGTGCTGCCAGGAGCTGGCCGTCCACGGCGCTATGGGCAAATGTGTCCGCGTGCTCATGCACGCGTACGTCCCCGACGACGTCGCGGTGCGGCACGTCTATCTTCACGAGGCCCGGCAGCTTCGTTTGGACCTGCCGGAGTGAGGTCATGAGATTCGCCTCGACACTGGCACAGATCGTGCCCTATGAACCAGGTGCTCCGATGGAGCTGGTCATGCGGCGCTACGGCCTCACGCAGGTCGCCAAACTGGCTTCGAACGAGTTCCCGCTGCCGCCCTTCGACGAGGTCAAGACGGCGATCACCGGGGCGTTGGACGACCTCAACCGGTACCCCGACGGTAACGCGACCGACTTGCGCGCGGCTCTGGCGGAGCACTACGGCCGCACGTCGGCGCAGATCATCGTGGGCAACGGCTCGTGTGAGCTGCTCATGCTGCTCGGCGAGGCGCTGCTCGAGCCCGGCGACGAGGTCGTCTTCGCCGATCCTTCGTTTGTGATGTACAACGACATCTGTGTGCGCCGCGGCGCACGTGCTCGGGCGCTGCCGAGTATCGAGTACAGACACGATCTGCAGGCCATGGCGGCCGCCGTGGGGCCGCGCACCAAGATAGTCATCGTGTGCAACCCCAACAACCCGACCGGGACCTACGAACCTGCGGCGAACATCGCTGACTTTGTCGCGCAGGTACCCGACGAGATCCTCGTGGTCATCGACGAAGCCTACAACGAGTTCGTCACGGCCGCCGACAGCCAGGACACCCTTGCCACACAGCGCCGACATCAGAACGTGTGCGTGCTGCGCACCTTTTCGAAGATCTACGGTTTGTGTGGCCTGCGCGTAGGCTATGGTCTGTGCTCGGATGAGCTCGCGACGGCCGTCGACAAGGTGCGCCAGCCGTTCAACGTCAATCGCTTGGCGCAGGTGGCCGCGCTCGAGGCGCTGCGCCATCAGGACCAGGTGGCGGAGCGCCGCGAGATGAACGCTGAGGCGCGCAGCTACATGGTCGAGCGACTGAGCGAGATGGGTCGCGCGACCGTGCAGAGCGAGGCCAATTTCATGCTGGTGGACGTGCGCGACCTCTGTCACCCTCAGGAGGAGGTCTGTGGCGCCCTGATGTCGATGGGCGCCATCGTCCGCGACGGCAACGCCCTAGGCTGTCCCGGCTGGGCCCGAGTCAGCATCGGCACCAAGCAGGAGACGGATTTCTTTTTGACCAAGTTGACCGCCCTTGTGCCCAGCGCGATGGCCGGCAGCGAAGGGAGGTCGAGCTGAGCATGATGGTCGTCATGCACGAGGGGGCGACTGAAGATCAGATCGCCCACGTAGTGGTGCGCATCGAGGAGATCGGCGCCACCGCGCACGTATCGCATGGTGAGCGGGTCACGGTGATCGGGGCCATCGGCGAGCGCGAGGAGCTCGCAGCTCTGCCTCTCGAGGCTTGCCCCGGTGTGGACCACGTGGTCGCGATCCTGAAGCCGTACAAGCTCGTGAGTCGCGAGTTCCACCCGGCCGACACGGTCATCGACGTGCGCGGCAAGAAGATCGGCGGCGGGCACTTCGCCCTCATCGCCGGCCCGTGTTCGGTGGAGACGCCTGACCAAGTGATGCAGGCGGCCCGTGCCGTGCAAGCCGCCGGAGGCACGATGATGCGCGGCGGCGCGTTCAAGCCGCGCACGTCGCCCTACAGCTTCCAGGGCCTGGGGCTCGATGGCCTCAAGCTGCTGGCCGAAGCTCGCGCGGAGACCGGTCTGCCCATAGTCACCGAGATCATGGACCCACGCGACTTGGACGTCGTCCATGAGTACGCCGACGTGCTCCAGGTGGGCGCGCGCAACATGNNCTCGACGTGATCCTGTGCGAGCGTGGCATCCGCACCTTCGAGACGGCCACGCGCAACACGCTCGACATCAGCGCCGTGCCCATCGTCAGGATGGCCAGCCACCTGCCCATAGTCGTGGACCCGAGTCACTCCGCCGGCCGCCTGGACCTGGTTCTGCCGCTGTCGCTAGCCGGCGTGGCCGCAGGTGCCGACGGCGTGCTCGTGGAGACGCATCCCAGTCCTGAGCACGCCCTCTGCGACGGACCGCAGTCGCTGTGCACCGATGACTTCGGCGAGTACGCCGACCGTGTGCTGAGCCTGGCCCGCTGGGCCGGCAAAACGGTCGCCTGACGCGCATGGACGACTTCCAGGGTGGCAGCCTCCGGGTAGCCGTCATCGGCGTCGGCCTGATGGGCGGTTCGCTCGGCCTCGCGGCACGTGAACACGCCGGTGCGACCACCGTCTGCGGCTACGGTCGCAACCGGGACAACCTTGAGCTCGCGCTGGCACGCGGCGCCATCACGACGATCGCGGATTCGGTCGAGTCAGCCGCTGCTGGTGCAGATCTCATCTTCGTGGCCACGCCGGTCCGTCTCGTCCTCGACCATGTCCGTCGCGCCTTGCAGGCGGCGCCGTCACATGCCGTAGTGACGGACGTCGGTAGCACGAAGGGGTCCCTCATGAGCGGTCTGACCGACGAGGAGCAGCGGCGCTGCATCGGCGGCCACCCGCTCTGTGGCTCCGAAGCCGCGGGCGTGGCCAACGCGCGCGTCGGCCTCTACGAGGGGGCGACGTACTTCTTGACTCCGGGCACACATGTAGACCCGGCCGCGTTTCAGCTTCTGCACAGCTTTGTAAGCAAGATCGGCGCTCGCCCGGTAGCGATCGACCCGGAACAGCACGATCGGCTGATGGCGCTCATGAGTCACCTGCCGCACGTGCTGGCCAACGTCCTCATGACGCAGGCCGGACGCTCTTCGGGCCCGCGCGACGCTCTGCTTGCGGCCGGCCCGAGCTTCCGCGACCTCACTCGCGTAGCGGGCAGCAACCGCCGCGTCTGGACCGACATCTTCCTCGAGAACCGCGCCGCTTTGTTGGCGGAGCTCGAAGATTTTCAGGTGGGTCTGCGACGGATGACGGAAGCGCTGGCGACAAGCGACGCCGACGCGCTCGGCGAAGCGATCGCCCAGGCGGCAGAAGATCGTGGGCGCATGCTGACGGCGAGCACGCTGGCTCCCGGGGAGCTGTTCCGCCTGGTGGTCAAGATCCCTGACCGCCCGGGCGTGATCCGCGAGATCACGGTCGCCCTCGGTGACGCCAACATCAACATCGAAGACATCGCCCTGCACCATATGAGCGCCGAGCTCGGTGGGGCCTTGACGGTGTACGTCGGCGGCGAGAATGTGTGCCGGCAGGCCGCCGATCTGCTCGAGGGACTCGACTACGAGGTCATCACCGGGAGAGCTGTGGAGTGACGAACGGGTCCTCAGTGGTGTTCCGACCGGCAGGCCGGTTGCGCGGCCACGTGACGGTGCCGGCCGACAAGTCGATCACCCAGCGGGCGCTCATTCTGGCGGCTCTGTGCGAGCAGCCGGTGCGTATCGGCAACCCGTTGTGGGCCGGCGACACCGAGGCGACGGCAAGCATGCTCGAGGCCATGGGCGTACGCATCGTGCGCAGTCGCGGCGGTGAGCCGGCTGCGCAGGTGTCGGGCCGCGGCCTGCGCGGCCTGCGCTCGCCGCGCGGCGTGCTTGACGCGCGCAATTCCGCCACCGCTATGCGACTGCTCGCCGCGGTCTGCGCCGGCCAGCGAGGGCGCTTCGAGTTCGACGGCGACGAGAGCCTGCGGCGGCGGCCCATGGACCGGATCGTCGATCCCCTCCGCGCCATGGGCGTGCAGGTGAACGCCCGCGAGGGCCGATATGTGCCGCTCGTTGTCAAAGGCGGGACCGTACATTCTGTGACGTATGAGATGCCGGTCGCCAGCGCCCAGGTGAAGAGCTGCGTGCTCTTCGCCGGCCTGCACGCCGACGGGCAGACGACGGTCGTGGAGCGAGTGCCCTCGCGAGACCACTCGGAACGCTTGCTGCGCGCCGCCGGAGTCACGGTGCGGGCGGTCGGCGACCGCATCACTGTGACGGGCGCGGCGCGCCTCAGCCTCGCCCGCGTGCTGGTTCNNTCCCGGCGACCTGTCCTCGGCCGCATTCCTGGCGGCCGCCGCCGCGCTCGTGCCGGGCTCGGAGCTGCGCATTGATGGCGTGGGCCTGAACCCGACGCGCCTCGGCTTCTTCGAGGTTCTGCGGCGCATGGGCGGCAACGTGGAGTGGCACGTGGAGGGCGGTGAAGAGGCCACCGGCGACGGTCCGGCCGGCGAGCCGTGGGGCACCATGATCGTGCGCCATGCGCCGCTGCACGGCACGCGCGTGGCGCCGGCCGAGAT
>PMKX01000211.1 GCA_003158705.1 Actinomycetota bacterium | reverse complement strand
ATCGCTTGATGCGTCAGGTTGTCTTCTTGACTTGCTCGAAGCCGAGCTCGACCGGCGTCTCGCGACCGAAGATCGAGACCATGACCTTGAGCTTGTTCTGGTCGACGTTGACCTCCGAGACCTCACCCGAGAAATCCGAGAGCGGGCCCGACGTCACACGCACGATCTCACCGACCGAGAACTCCGCCTTCGCCTTCGGACGCTCGACCGAGGCGGTGTGCATGATGCGGTCGACCTCGGCACGTGAGAGCGACACCGGCTTGTTCTGGGCGCCGACGAAACCGGTGACCCCGGGCGTGTTCTTGACCAGGGACCAGGATTCGTCGGTCAGCTCCATCTGCACCAGCACGTAGCCCGGGAACACGCGGCGCTCGTTGGTGACCTTCTGACCGTCCTTGGTCTCGACCACCTGCTCGGTGGGCACCACGACCTGGACGACCTTGTCTTCCTGCTTCATCGAGTGGATACGGTGCAAGAGGTTGGTCCGCACCTTGTTCTCGTGACCGGAGTAGGTGTTGACGACATACCAGTGGAACAAGCTGCGGCGCTCCTTAGCTGATGAGCCGGATGACGTAGTCGGTGAGGCGCGAGAACACCGTGTCCAGCGCGCCGGTATAGACGGCCGCGATGAGGACCGCCACCATGACGACGATGGTCGACTGTATCAGGTCCTTGCGCGTCGGCCATGTGACCTTGGTCATCTCGACGCGCACGTCGCGCAGGAACTTGCCGATCCCCTTGCGTTCGGTGTTCTTGGTGGCGCGCTGCTTTTGCGCCCTGCCCTTGACGGGCTTGGCGGGTGCGCCTTTGCCGACGCTCTTGGACCGCACGCGCTTGCCGTCGGCCGACTTCTCGACCGCGCGCTTTACCGCCCTCTCGCGTTTGCCCTTGACAGCCTTGGCCACTGATCCACTCCGCATCGAACTGGCAGGGCTGGAGGGACTCGAACCCCCGACCCCCGGTTTTGGAGACCGGTGCTCTACCAATTGAGCTACAGCCCTAGAGACACGAGAACCGCGCTCCGGAGCCGTCAGACGGACACCGGGGCGCGCCCTGGTAGTCTACCGTGTTTCCTTGTGGACAGTATGCGTCCCGCACCACCGGCAGTACTTCTTCATCTCGATGCGGTCCGGGTCGTTCTTCTTGTTCTTGTTCGTATGGTAGTTGCGACGCTTGCACTCTTGGCAAGCGAGCGTGACAAGCTGACGCACGTCTCACCCTTTCAACGGAAGCACGTTAGGATAGCAGGAGGCCGGAGGAGGGTCAACGCGGGCACATTGCGACCGAGGACGGAGCCGTGAGCGACAACGACGAGCCTCGCTGGGGCGGGGAGATTCGGGAGGCACCGCCGCCGGCCGCACCCGCGGCCGGCGGGCCAGGGCCTCCCCTCATCATGACCAAGCCCTACGTTCCGGGGCGCGTACCATGGACATGGCGCACCGTGCTCATCGGCGCCGCCATCGCCATGGCGCCGCAAGCCTTGCTCGCCTTCGCGAGCCTCTTCGTGTCTGGAGGTGCCAGCCACATCAAGGTCACTGCCGGGAGCGCGGCGGCGACCGTGGTTCTGACGGCCATAGTCGATGCATGGCTCGTCTTCTGGGCGTGGAGGTTCTCGCTGCGGGCCTACGGCATGACGCTCCGCGCCTGGGGCTACCGACACGTGGGGGCCAACGTCTTCTGGGTCGTGCCCACAGCATTGTTCTCGGTGTACGTCGTGTCGTTCGTCCACGACGTCATCGTGCGCCCGCCGCAGCAGGCGGTCATCAGCGCCTTCCCCCATTCGACCGCCGGCTTGATCCTCTTCATCGCCCTGGCGTGCATCGTCGCGCCGTTCGCAGAGGAGACGTTCTTCCGCGGCTTCGTCTTCCAAGGTCTCGCGCACTCGTGGGGTCCGGTGTGGGGTGCGATCGTCTCGGCAGCGTTCTTCGCTGCGGTACATCTGCAGTTGACCGTGTTCATACCGCTGTTCGCTCTGGGCCTGGCGCTCGCGTGGGTCTTCCACCACACGCGCTCGCTCTGGGCGTCCATCATCCTGCACATGGTGTTCAACTCGATCGCCGTGCTGGCATGGGCACTACGCTGAGAAGGGATTAGGCAGGCCGCCGGACCGCTTGGCGCGGCGTCCCCGACAGCTTAGCGCAGCAGCGTCGGCTTGCGCAGCTCGCGACAGCGACAAGCGCCATCGTGCGGCCAGGCCGCCAAGGCGGCGAGCAGGATGCGGCCCACGAGGTCGGCGTCGTCGTGGAAGATACGCGTTAGCTCCCCGTGATCCCACTCGTCGACCACGCCCTCAGCGTGGTTGACCACCAGGTACACGCCCGCATAGCAGGCACCGATGTCTCGCGCCAACCAGACCTCGGGCGCGAAACTCTGACCGACGATGTCGCCCAGCGTGCGCAAGAAGCGCACCTCGGCCGGCGACTCGAAGCGCGGGCCCTCGGTGACCACGTAGACGCCGCGCGGGAAGAAACGGCGACCGGGAGCGAGACCGCGGGCGGCAGCCGCGAGGGCCTCGCGCCCGACTGGGCACACCGGCTCGCGCATGATGAGGAGATGCTCGCCGACGACCGTGCCTTGGTCGTCGCGCTGCGTGGTCATGTCCACGAAGTCATCGGCGATCACCAGGTCGCCGGGGTCGAGGAGCGCGTTGAGGCTGCCGACGCCGGCGTCGGAGACGACGTGCCGCACCCCGGCGCGGTGCAGCACGCTGAAGACCTGGCGCGAGGCGCGACCACGCGACACTCCCTGTCGCCAGCCATGCAGTCTCACGTGCAGACACCGCTCGCCCTCAAGCTCGAAGAGCGAGAAAGGCGGGCTGTCGCCCCACGGCGTGTCGAACACAAGCTCGCGCTCGAGGACGCGCGCGCCCTCATGGAGGCCGGCCGGGAAGGAGCTCGCGAAAGAGCCCGACCCGCCGACGACGGCGGCTGAAGCTTTGGGGACCGCCGCGGGCGGCACGGCCTAGAAACCTGCCATTTGGGGCTGGACTCGAAGTGCGACCACCTGAACATGGTCGCCGGCATCGGCCGTGAACTGCTTCAGACTCTGGTCGAGGGACGCGGGGAATGCCCGCAGCCGGCCGATGGGCGTGACGCCGGCCTGCAGGGCGTCGCCGATCTTGACGCTCGGGTGTGCCAAATGGGTCATCACCAGCAGCAGGCTGGCATCGTCGGCCGCCTGCACGTCGACCTCATAGTCGGGGTAGCGCCCGAGCAGCTCATACTTGGTGACTGCAGTCACGTGACCGTCGATAGGACTGAAGACATAGGAGCCCGGTACCGCTCCAACGTCGAGCCCAGCTGTCGCGGCCGAGTGATCGCCGCCGTTGCCGGCCATCAGGTGGTACTCGAGGCCTCCGCCGCCGCTGAAGACGTCGGCGAGCCGAGCGGCTAGATCGCCGCCGCTCACGCGCTCGCCGGCCGGCGAGAAGGGCACCGTGTTGGGGTTGTCCACCGGGTGGTAGGCAACGGCCGTGGTGGTCTCCTTCTTCACGGGCAGTATCACGTCGATGCCCTCCAAGCGGGCGACGACGGCGCGACCCGGTACATCGCGAACGCCGAGCTGCTCCACAGACATGGGGTCCGGCACGCGCGACGGCCTGACCGAAGGGATCAGAGAGGACGCCCACACCGCAAGCACCACGAGAGTGAAGACCACCACCAGCGCCGCGAGGCGCCGGCGCCTGATCTGCTTGCGGCGGCGGCGCCGAAGCCGCTGCCGGTCACTAGACAGGCTGTGCATGCTCCCTACCTTACACAGCCTCGCCGGCATCATCAAGCCTTCGCGGCCTTCGTCGGCGCCCCGCAGCCTCAGGGTCTGACGGCGTGGACGGCACG
Source organism: Actinomycetota bacterium (assembly GCA_003158705.1). Lineage (GTDB taxonomy): Bacteria > Actinomycetota > Thermoleophilia > UBA2241 > UBA2241 > FEN-672. The sequence goes on along the minus strand of PMKX01000211.1, from coordinate 3,593 downwards.
CGGCGAGGTGGTTCTGCGCTTGTGTCCCCACAACGTCAGCGGACAGTGCGCGGAGAATCGCCTTTTGTTGCCTGAGCAGGCTAAACATATGGTCAAGTCCATGCTGGTCGGCGTCGATACGAGTGATGAGGAAGCAGTCGGGTGAGCTGCTTCTTGTTCGAAAAACAGAGCTGGGCTCGGGGGTGAGCCATGAAGAAGTGGTTTGGCAAGATCATCGTGCTGGCGATCCTGGTGCTCGTCGCACTCCCTGGGTACGCGTTGGCAGAACGTCAGCATCCGAGGCCCAAACCCGCTCCCACCCCCACCACCACTCCTCAGCCTGCTCCAACGCCCACGACGGTGACGAAGGATGAAGCGCTGTTGATCACGCTCATCAACCAGCAGCGCGCCAAGCATCACCTCGCCCCCGTCAAGCTCAACACCTGCCTGATGGACGCTTCCCGGGCCCACTCCGCCGAGATGGCCGCCAAGACGTACTTCACGCACAACTCTCGCAACGGTGAGAGCTTCTTCCGGCGTCTGCAGCGGTACGGGTACAAGCGCACCGGCTACCATCTGTGGATGGTCGGCGAGGACATCGCCTGGGGCACAGGCCTGCTGTCGTCGCCGGTGGCCATCGTCGACTCCTGGATGAAGAGCCCGCCTCACCGCGCAGTGATCCTCACTCCGCAGTTCCGAGAGATCGGGGTCGGTACCGCACTCGCCACAAAGACGTGGAAGAAGCTCAGCAACGTGACCTTCTTCACGCTCGACATGGGCCGCCGCAAGTAGCTACCGCAGGCGGCGGCCGCAGGGCGGCCTCCGAACCTCTGCGCCTGCGCCTACACATCGAGTCGCTCCGTTCGTCCGGTAGGATGAGCGCATGGCGACCACCAGCGACGACCGCTCCGCCAAGACACCGCTGCGGGCCCTCTTCCTAGACGGCGCCCACGAACAGGTCGTCGCCGTCTCGCACCAGGCCGCGCGCGGGGGACGCTTCGAGCCGCTGCCGGATGCACTCCACCCTCAGGTGCGCGCGGCGCTCGCAGTCCAAGGCGTGGAGCGCCTCTACAGCCACCAGCGCCGCACCTACGAGCTGCTTGAGGCAGGCCACAACGTGGTCGTGGCCACCGGCACGGCAAGTGGCAAGTCGCTCTGCTTCGCGCTGCCGACGGTCGACGCCTGCGCCAAGGACCCCGCCACCCGCGCGCTCTACCTCTATCCGACCAAGGCGCTGGCCCAGGACCAGGCACGCAAGCTGAGTGCGCTACGCCTGCCGAGTGCCGTGCCGGCCGTCTACGACGGCGACACGCCTCAGGGGCAGCGCGCCCAGATCCGGCGCAGCGCCACCATCGTGCTCAGCAATCCGGACATGCTGCACATCGGCATCCTTCCCAGCCACGAACGCTGGGCCGAGTTCCTGCACCACCTGCGCTTCGTGGTCCTCGACGAGGCACACGTCTACCGCGGCGTGTTCGGCTCACACACGGCGCAAGTGATCCGCCGCCTGCGGCGCCTTTGTGAAGCGTATGGCGCCACACCTCAGTTCGTGCTCACCTCGGCCACCATCGCCAACCCGCGACCCTTCGCCGAGAGGCTCATCGGCCTGCCCTTCACAAGCATCGCCGACGACGGTTCCCCCCATCCCGAGCGGACCATCGTCTTCTGGAACCCGCCCCTCGAGGACCCCGATCTGGGCACGCGGCGAAGCGCCCTGGTGGAGGCCAGCTACATAGTGACCGAGGCGGTGCTGGCCGGGCAACGCGCCATCGGCTTCGCGCCCTCGCGCAAGGCGGCTGAGCTCATCTACACCTACACCCGGCGGCGGCTTCAGGACCGCGACCCGGCGCGCGCCGACCGCGTGCTGCCGTACCGCGCCGGCTACACCGCTCAGCAGCGTCGCGAGATAGAGCGCAAGCTGTTCGAGCACGAGTTGGATGCGGTGATCGCCACCCAGGCGCTCGAGCTCGGCATAGACGTCGGCAGTCTCGACCTGGCGCTGGTCACAGGCTTCCCGGGCACGGTCACGAGTCTCTGGCAGCGCTGGGGACGGGCGGGCCGAGTCGGACACGGCTACGCCGTGCTGGTGGCAGGCAGCGACGCCTTGGACCAGTACTTCATGCGCGAGCCCGACCGGCTTCTCTCGCGCGCCGTCGAGGAGGCGATCATCGACCTCGACAACCCCTACATCAGCGCTGCCCATCTGGAGGCGGCCGCCTATGAACAGCCGCTCACGGACACCGACCGCGACTACTTCGGCGAGGCGGCACTGATACGGGCGGAAGGACTCGTGCAGGCCGGCAGACTGCGCCGGCAGCCGGCCGGCCTGGCGTGGACCAGACCGCACTCGCCCGCCGCCCAGACCAGCCTGCGCAGCGCAAGCAGCGAGCAGTACGTGATCGTCGAGACAGCCGCCGGCACAGTGCTGGGCACGGTGGAGCGCGAGCGCGTGTTCCGCCTGGCTCACCCTGGGGCCGTCTACCTGCACCTTGGCCAGAGCTACCTCGTGCGGCAACTCGACCTGGAGGCGCACACGGTGCTGGTCGAGGAGTTCAGCGGCGACTACTACACACAGGTCAAGACAGACAAGAACGTGCTCGTCGCCGGTCAGGGGCCCAACCGCGCCCTGGCCGCCGGCGCCTTGCTCACGTTTGGCGAGATCGAGGTGACGGAGCAGGTGATCGCCTACCAGAAGCGCGATCTCACCGACAGCCGCGTGCTCGACACGGTGAGCCTGGACCTGCCCGAGCAGGTGTTCACCACCCAGGCGCTCTGGCTCACCCTGCCCGCCGAGCTGCTCGAGAAGGCCCTCGAAGAAGGAGAACTGGCCGGCGGGCTGCACGCCGCCGAGCACACCTGCATCGCGGTGCTGCCCCTGTACGCCATGTGCGACCGCTGGGACATCGGCGGCCTCTCGACTCCCTGGCATTGGCAGACGGACCAGGCGACCATCTTCATCTACGACGGCTATCCGGGCGGCATCGGCCTGGTGCGCCGCGCCTACGACGCCTTCGAAGTGCTGGCCGAGGACGCGCGACTGCTCATCGCCGAGTGCCCCTGCGAGAGCGGCTGCCCCTCGTGCGTGCAGAGCCCCAAGTGCGGTAACCTGAACGAGCCACTGAGCAAGGCCGGAGCGCTGAAGCTCCTGCAAGCGATCCTCCCGCCCGTGGCGACGGAGGACTCAGCGAGACCAAGAGAGGGATGAGACCATGCCGCAAGTCCCCAACGAGCGCGCCGCAGCCACGGGCATCCCCGGCGTGACGATCGCGCGCCTCTCGTCGCAGCACATCGACCTCGTCGAACCGCTGTGGCGCTCGCTGCTCGACCACATCCGCGATCTCGGCAGCGTTGTTCCTGTGGTGCCCCACAGCGAGTCGTGGCCACGATACCGAGCACAGTGCGAAGAACTCCTCGGCGACGGCGAGTCATTCGGGCTCGGCGCGTTCCGCGGCGGCGAGCTGATCGGCTACGCCACGGTGCGCATCGCACCAGCCGACCCCGTGTGGGCGATGGGTCCGCACTACGTCGAGCTGGCGGCCCTCAGCGTCGCTCCCGGCGAGCGCGAGCGCGGCGTCGGCACGGCCTTGTTTGACGCCGTCGAGCGCGTGCTGGCG
>PMKX01000144.1 GCA_003158705.1 Actinomycetota bacterium | reverse complement strand
GGATAGGTGCCGAAGTCGACGTCGAGCAGCGTGCCTTGGGCGCCCTCGAAGAGCACCATCTTGCCCTCGTCGAGGGCCTTGTTGACCAGCAGCGAGGCGTCGCAGATGAAGGGCTCGAAGCGCCCGCGATAGCCGAGGTACTCGTCGGTCACCTGGTCGGGGTCGAGGGTGCCTATGTCGTAGAGCCCGAGCAGCAGGTTCTTCTCCTCGAGCGAGGTGCGCACCTTGCGGCGCAGGATCTTCTCGTCGAAGAGGTCCTGCACGCGGATGCCCAGGCGCGCGAACTTGTCCACGTAGCAGGGGCCGATGCCGCGGCCGGTGGTGCCGATCTTGAACTTGCCGAGGTTCTTCTCGGAGGCGCCGTCGAGCAGGATGTGGTAGGGCATGATGAGGTGCGCGTTGGCCGAGACGCGCAGGTTGTCCGCCTCGATGCCGCGCTCGTGCAGGGCCTCGATCTCGCCGAAAAGGATGTGCGGGTCTATGACCACGCCGTTGCCGATGACGCAGGTCTTGGCCGGATAGAGGATGCCCGAGGGCACGAGGTGCAGCTTGAACTCCTCGCCGTCGCGCACGATGGTGTGGCCCGCGTTGTTGCCACCCTGGTAGCGGGCCACCACGTCGGCGCGCTCGGCCAGCATGTCGGTGATCTTGCCCTTGCCNNTCGTCGCCCCACTGGGAGCCGATGACGATGGTCGCCGTCACTATCGCCTCGCTTGGTCGAGGATGGAACGGGCGGCGCCCACGCCGGAGGCCGAGGCTTGCACCAAGCCGCGCGTGATGCCAGCGCCGTCGCCGACCGCATACAGGTCGCGGATCTCGGTGCGCAGGCCGGCGTCGAGCGTGGGCCGCGCCGAGTAGAACTTGACCTCGGCGCCGTAGAGCAGCGTGTCGCGGGCGTTGACGCCCGGCGCCAGCTTCTCGAGCGCCTCCAGCATGTCGAGGATGTCGCGCAAGTGACGGTACGGCAGCACGAAGCTCAGGTCGCCGGGCGTGGCGCCGGTCAACGTGGGCTGCACGGTGCCGCGCTCGATGCGCTCCGCCGTCGAGCGCTTGCCCTGCAGCAGGTCGCCGAGGCGCTGCACCAGGATGTCCTCGCCCAGCAGGTTGGCCAGGCGGGCGATGGACTTGCCGTAAGTGATGGGGTCGTCGAAGGGCTCTGTGAAGTCGGTGCTCACGAGCAAGGCGAAGTTGGTGTACTCGGTCTTGTCGTCGGCGTAGCTGTGGCCGTTGACGGTGATGACGTCGCCGTAGTTCTCCAGCGAGACCACGCCGTGTGGGTTCATGCAGAAGGTGCGCACGGGGTCGTCGAAGGTGCGCGAGTAGTAGATGAGCTTGCTCTCGTAGAGCACGCTGGTGAGCGGCTCCAGGATCACGGCCGGCACCTCCACACGCAGGCCGATGTCGACGGGGTTGTTGCGCAAGGCTATGCCGAGGCGCTTGCACTCCTCCACCAGCCAGCCGGCGCCTTGGCGACCGGGGGCCAGAATGACGGCGTCGGCGGTGTACTCGCTGCCGTCGTCGCAGACGACGCCGGTCGCCTTGCGGGCGCCGTCGGCTTCGTCACTGGTGAGGATGCGGGCCACCGAGGCGTTGGTGCGCACCTCCACCGACGCCTCGAGGTCGGTGCGCATGCGCTTGAGGATCTCGGCGGCGCGCTCGGTGCCCATGTGGCGCACCGGCGAGTCGACCAGGGTCATGCCGTAGACGAGAGCCTGGCGGCGGATGTCCTCGGCTTGCTTGCTGCGGCCGCCGTGCACTTTGTCGGGCGCGCCGTACTCGCGCCAGATGCCGTCGACGTAGTCCACGAGCCGGCCCAGCTCGTCGTCGTCGACGAACTCGCTGAGCCAGCCCCCGACCTGAGGTGAGAGGGTGAGCTTGCCGTCGCTGAAGGCGCCGGCGCCGCCCCAGCCGCAGGTGACGTCGCAAGGCTGGCAGTCGCTACAGACGCCGCTGGTGCGTGCCGGGCAGACACGCTTGTCGATGTCGGGGCCCTTCTCGACCACCAGCACCGAGAGGCCGTCGCGGCGCACGAGTTCGAGTGCGGCGAAGATGCCGGCGGGGCCGGCCCCTACGATGACGGCGTCGTAGTGCGTGCGTGAAGCCATAGCTGTGCAGGGGGGAGTTCGCAGACGGAAGGAGGTTCCCTTTACGGCATGATAGCGCCCGGCGTGGACGAACACAACGCGCCGCCTGGGCGGCGTCGGGCGCGCCGGCAGTGGGTAGGATGCCCTCACTCGCCAAAGCCGCCCGCCTCGGGAGGGACCGATGGAAGACGCAGTCCTGTCACGACGCAGCATCCGCAAGTACACCGACCAGCCGGTCTCCGACGAGCAAGTCGAACGGCTGCTCACGGCGGCTATGAGCGCGCCCTCGGCCGGCAATGAGCAGCCCTGGCAGTTCATCGTCATCCGCGACCGGGCGATTTTGGACGAGATCCCCAAGTTCCACCCGTTCTCGGGCATGCTCGCCGAGGCTCCCGTCGCCATCCTGGTCTGCGGTGATCTCGCACTCGAGACCAACAAGGGCTACTGGATCGAGGACTGCTCCGCGGCCACCGAGAACATCCTCATCGAGGCGCAAGAGATGGGTCTGGGCACGGTGTGGCTGGGTGTGTACCCGCGTCAAGAGCGCGTGGACGGACTGCGCCATTTGCTGGGCGTGCCTGAACAGGTGGTGCCGTTCGCGCTCATCCCCGTCGGCTACCCGGCCGAGCACAAGCCGCCGGCGCAGCGCTTTCTTGCCGAGCGTGTGCATCGCGAGCGCTGGTGAGCGGGCGGCGCTGCGGTTTGGACCTCGTTGACGTGTGAGAGACTAGTGGGCGGCGCCGGCGAGCAGTGGCATCGCGCCGGCGCCCCGACCACCAGGAACGGAGCGCGCGTCGCCTTCGGCGTCGCGCAGGCAGGGGGTGTCTGTGTCAGAGTCACCGTGGGTCGCCACCCTCGAGGAAGTGAAGCTGCAAGAAGGCTTGCCCACGCCCATCAATCCCAAGGGCGTAGGCCTGCTGCTCATCAAGACGGACGGCGCCATCTACGCCGTCCGCAACAGGTGCGCGCACATGGGTTGCCCGCTCGAGGGCGGCAAGCTCGAGGGCTTCGTGCTCACCTGTCCGTGCCATGACTGGCGCTTCGACATCCGCAGCGGCGCCTTTCTGGATGCAAAGGAGCTTTCGATCGGCACATACCGCGTCAAGAGGAAGGAAGGCAAGGTGCTCGTGGAACTGCCCGAGGCGGCGTCATGAGTCAAGACGTGGTCGTCTATGCGCTCAGCACCTGCCCTTGGTGCAAGCGCGCCAGGGAGTGGTTCACCGCCCAGCAGGTCGCCTGCGAGTTCATCAACATAGACGAGCTGCCCGACCAGGAAGGCGACGCGGCGGCCGATAAGGCGCACGAGTTGAGCGGCAGTCATGCCTTTCCGGTGGTGGTCATCGACGGCAGCGTCGTGGTCGGCTTCCGCCCGGAGAGATACGCCGACCTGCTCGGCATCAAGTAGGGGAGGTGCACGTGGACACTGCCGCCAGAAAGGAAGTCTTCCGTTACCTCTTCGGCAAGGTCGTGGACCCGCTGGGCTACAAGTTCACGCCCGACGAGGAGCTCGTCGACATGCTGCTCGAGGCGGAGGTCAAGACCGAGCTCGACACCGGCGCGCCCTACTGCCCGTGTCAGAGGCGCACCAAGGTGCGTGCCGAGGACATGAAGATCGTCTGCCCGTGCATCCCCTTCCATCGGCGGCACTTCGATGCCATGAGGCGGTGCTGGTGCGGGCTCTTCGTGCACAAGGACGTCACTGACCCGAGCGTGCTACCGCAGATACCCGAAGACGAGATCTGAGAGGAGGGGCGGTATGTGGACTGAGGTAGCCAAGCTGGACGAGATCGCCCCGGGTGGCCTGAAGTACGTGCGCGCCGGCGACGACGAGGAGATCACGCTCTGCAACTACGACAACGCGGTCTACGCAGTCGGCCGGCGCTGCGGTCACATGAACGGGCCGCTCGACCAGGGCGCCCTCGACGGCTGGGTGCTCACGTGTGCCTTCCACAACGTGCAGTTCGACATCCGCAACGGCAAGGCGCTCAGCTACGCGATCGAGCACGACATGGGTGACGAGCCGTTGCCGGAGCCTGTGCAGCGCTGGTTCAGCCTCGAGCATCGCATGCAGTGGAGGATCCGCATCCACGACCTCAAGACCTGGCCGGTGAAGATAGAGGACGGGGCGGTCTTCGTCGACGTATGACCACGGGGGAGCCGGTACCGGCTCCCCCGCCGCTCCGACAATCAGATCGATCCGTCAACCCGACAAAGGAGGAGACGTGGCCTTCGAACTACCGCCGCTCCCGTACGCCGAGGACGCTCTCGAGCCCGCCTACTCGGCGCGCACCATCAGCTTCCATTACGGCAAGCACCACCGCACCTACGTCGACACGCTCAACAAGCTCACCGCCGGCACCGAGCTCGAGAACAAGACGCTGGAGGAGGTCATCGGTGCCGTGGCCGGTGACGCCGCCAAGATGCCGGTGTTCAACAACGCCGCCCAGGTGTGGAACCACACCTTCTTCTGGAACGGCATGAAGCCCGGCGGCGGCGGCGCGCCGACCGGCGAAGTCGGCGAGCGGATCGCCGCCGCCTTCGGCAGCCATGAGCAGTTCGTCGAGGCCTTCAAGGCCGCTGCCGTGGGCCGCTTCGGCAGCGGCTGGGCTTGGCTCGTGCTGTCCGGCGGCCAGCTCGAGATCGTGAGCACGCCCAACGCCGAGATGCCAGTGCCGCCGGCCAAGAAGGCGCTGCTCACGGTGGATGTGTGGGAGCACGCTTACTATCTGGACTACCAGAACCGCCGCCCTGACTGGGTGCAGACGTTCTTCGACAAGCTGGTCAACTGGGAGTTCGTGGCGGCCAATCTGGCGGCCGCTCGCTAGTCGCAGAACGCGAGCAGATACCGCTCGAGGGGCGGGGCGCCTGGAAGCGCCCCGCCCCTCGCGACCTTCATGACCAGCCGGGTTCGCGCTGGCCAGGCAGGGCAGAGGCGGGCTGGCCGCCGATCGCGAGACGGTTTGATGATCTGGGAGGGTCCGCACATGCGACGTCGACTGAACACGTACACGGCGTACAGCATCGGCTGCTTCGCCGTCTGGGCGGTCATCTTCGCGGTCGGTGCGGCCCATCCCAAGAACACCGGCCATGCCGTCGTCCTAGTCTTTGCCGGCTGGGTCCTGGGGTGGTTGTCGGCCACCATCGCCCGGTACGTGTACCCGCCACCGAAGTCCCGCCGCTTCTAGACGCGAGGGCGTGACCCCGGCACCGCGCCGGCGGTCGTTCGCCCGTGGTATCGTGCCGACCACACAAGCGCACCGGGAGGGACTAGATGTTGAAGGACTTCAAGGCATTCCTGCTCAGGGGCAACGTCGTCGACTTGGCTGTGGGCATCGTCGTCGGCGTCGCCTTCGGCGCCGTGGTCAAGGCCCTCATCGACGACCTGATCATGCCGATCATCGCTGCCATCATCGGCAAGCCCGACTTCTCCCAGCTCCACTTCGTGATCCACAACAGCGTGTTCCTATACGGCTCCTTCATCAACGCCATCATCAACTTCCTCTCGGTGGCCACGGCGGTGTTCTTCTTCGTCGTGCAGCCGGTGAACAAGGTCATGGCCCGCTACCGCAGCGAGCCGGCCCCCGACCCGAGCATCAAGAAGTGCCAGGAGTGCCTGAGCGACATCCCGGCCGAGGCCAGGAAGTGCGCCTTCTGCGCCTCGCCACAGGTCTGAATCGACAGCCGGGAGGCCGTGGCGAGGGCTACCGGCGAGGAGCGCAGGCCACGAAATGACCGCGCATACCGCCAAGGCAGCCACCCGAGCGCCCGGCCTGCCGAGCTTGCTCTTTGACCTCTCGCGAGGCCAGCAAGCGCTGCTCTCCATGGCGCAACCCGGGCTCGCCGCCGTGCTGGCCCTCCACGGGCTGCCTGCCCTGCGCACGACGGTCATAGGTCTCGTGGCGGCCTGGTCCGGGTTCTTCGCCGTCTTCTCGCTCAACGATGTGCTGGACCGCGAGGTCGACGCGCGCTCGTTGCGCGCCGGCAAGGACGACGTGGAGGGCTACGACATCGACACCACGTTCCTGCGTCACCCCTTGGCGCGCGGCGACCTCACGCTCACGGTGGCCGGTGCCTGGGTGCTGGCTTTGGGCATCATCGCTGCCGGCGCGGCGTTCGTCCTCAGCCCGCTCTGCCTGGCCTGCTTCGCCGGAGCGGTCGGGCTGGAGGTCGCCTACTGCGGCCTGCGATCGGTCACGTGGCTGAAGACGATCGTCTCGGGCCTGATGGTAGGTCTCGGAGGGCTGGCTGGCTGGACTGCTGTGGCGCCGCTGCGCTGGCCGGCGCTGGCCGTGTTCGTCTTCCTGGCGCTGTGGGAGATCGGCGGTCGCAATCTGGCCAATGACCTCGCCGATCTGGAGTCCGACGCCCGCGTGGGTATCAGGACGGTGGCGACCACCTTCGGCTGTCCCGCAGCTGCTACCGCGACCGCGGTCGTGGCGGCGGCGACGCTGGTCGCTACCGCCGCTTTGCCGCTGCCGCTTGCGGCTGTGCTACTGGCGCTGGCGCTGGGCGGCTGGTCGCTGGGCCGGCCGGCCGTGCAGATCCTGCGCCGGCCGACGAGCGCCCAGGCCGCCTCTTACTTCAACCACGCCAGCCTGTACCCGGCTTTGGTGCTCGCCGCCGAGCTGCTGGTGCTGGCGGTGCGCGGGACCTAGGTACGC
>PMKX01000174.1 GCA_003158705.1 Actinomycetota bacterium | reverse complement strand
GCCGGCCTTGGTGCCGTCCCAGGTGACGTTGGCCTTGACCTTGGAAATGGGCAGCACCTTGGTCAGCTTGCCCTTGAGAGTCAGCGTCCACCCCGCCCGCTGCCCGCCGGCCGCGCTGCCAGAGAAGGAGGCGCCGGCGCCCGGGAGGGCGCCCACCGGCGCCCGGGAGGCGGCCGCGGCGAGGCCAGACGAGGCCAGCGCGAGCAACACTAGCGCGCAGACCGATGACAGCATCGGACGCTTGCCCATAGTCCACTCTCCCCTTTCGACCGCGTTCGTCTGCGGACTGCTCTTTGTACTCAGGGAGGAGACCGAAACGGCCCCTCCCGCGCGCGGAAAGGGGCCTCAGCGCCCTCTTCTCCTTTCCGCACTGGGAGACACGGCGGTTTCCCGCCGTACCCTGCCGGCCCCGGCTCCATAGGCAGCGCGCCCGTAGGACTCCGGTGCTCGGAGAAGCGGTGTGATTCTAGAGGAGGAGTGCAGCCCGCAGCAAGGACGCCGCGTCCGAACTCGGACACGGCGCCTTGTGCAGCACGGCAGAAAGGGGATCCGGCGCGAGCCGGCTCAGCCGCTCAGGGCCCCAGCGGCTCCCGCGAACAGGCGTCGCGCGGCGAGCCGCCCGTCTGCCAGTCCATCTCGCGGATGACGATCATCTTCAGCTCCGTCATCTCGCGGATGGCAAAGCGCAGGCCCTCGCGACCGATGCCGGACCCCTTGATGCCGCCGTAGGGCATGTGGTCGACGCGAAAGGCGGGCACCTCGTTGATCATCACGCCGCCGACCTCGAGGTGCTTGGCGGCGTACAGAGCTTTGTTGAGGTCGTTCGTGAACACGCCCGCCTGCAGGCCCATGTCGCTGTCGTTGCTGATCTCGATGGCCTCACACAGATCGTGCGCCTTGATGATGCTGATCACGGGGCCGAACACCTCTTTGGCGCACACCTTCATGTCACGCGTCACGTCGGTGAGCACCGTCGGCAGCAGGTGGCCGTCGCCGTCGACGCCGCCGGCCGCCAGGGTGGCGCCTTGCTCTACCGCCTCCGCCACCCAGCCCTTGACGCGCTCCACCTCAGACGGCGTGATGAGAGTGGCCACGTCGGTGGTCTCGTCCAGGGGATCGCCGACCTTGAGCGCTTGCACTTGGGGAATCAGCTTGGCCATGAACTCGTCGTAGATCTTCTCGTGCACCACCACGCGCTGCACCGAGATGCACACCTGGCCCGAGTTGGCGAACCCGCCGGCCACGACGCGCTGGGCGGCCAGGTCGAGGTTGGCGTCCTCCTCGACGATGGTGGCCGAGTTGTTGCCCAGCTCCAGAGTGATCATCTTCATGCCGGCATCCTGGGCAAGCTGCCGGCCCACGGGCGGGCTGCCGGTGAAGGTGATCATGTTCGCCCGCTCGTCCTTGACCAGCTTGCTGCCCAGAGTGCTGCCGGGGCCGACCACGACTTGCAGCACGTCGGCCGGCAGCCCGGCCTCGTGCAGAAGCTCAGCCAGACGTAGAGCCGTGATCGGCGTGCTCGAAGCCGGCTTCAGGACCACCACGTTGGCGGCGGCCAGTGCCGGCGCCACCTTGTGGGCCACCAAGTTGAGCGGGAAGTTGAACGGCGAGATGGCGACGATCACGCCGCGCGGCTCGCGGATGGTCCAGCCGAAGCGGTCCTCGCCGGAGGCGTCGGCATCCATCTCGATGATCTCACCGGCGGTGCGCTTGGCCTCCTCGCTCGCCCAGCGGAAGGTCGAGGCGCCACGCTTGGCCTCGGCACGGGCGTCCTTCAGCGGCTTGCCGCCCTCGGCAGCGATGATGCGCGCGATCTGCTCGGCGTTGTCTTCGATCAGGTGCGAGGTGCGTTCGAGGATCTCGGCCCGCTTCCAAGCCGGCGTCCAGCGCCACAAAGCAAAAGCGACACGGGCACGGTCGAGCACCTCGTCGGCTTCGCTGAGTGTGGTGGTGCGCATGGTGGCTATCTCGCCGCCGTCCCACGGGCTGCGCACCACCAGTGGTTCGCCGCTGCCATAGGGTCCGCGCACTCCCAGCCCCGGTGAGATCTTGTCGCTGACCAGCACCTCGGACGTCTTGGCTTGCGTCATTGGACGCACCTCCCAGTTCTTGCGCGGGTGCAAGGCGCGCCCGCTGTGACGCTCACTACCCGGAAACGGCGTCCGGCTCACCCGCGGGCTGAGCCGGACGCCGTCGTACCGAGTGATGGCCCTAGTTACAGTTCTGGCAGAAGCGCACCCAGGCGCCCTTCACTTCGTCGCGACCGAACGGGCGCCGCTCGTGCAGTGAGACGACCTTGCCGTCGGTCTTCTCCTTGCCGTGCTGGTAAACGCCGAGCGGCCGGTCGGTGAGGTCGATGTTGATCTGCTTCACTTCCTGGTACTCGTCGAGGCCGAAGGTGCCCAGCTCGCGGCCCACGCCGCTCTGCTTGTAGCCGCCCCACGGAGCTTCACTGTAGGTGGGGTGGTAGGTGTTCACCCACGTGATGCCGGCCCGGAGCGCCTTGACCACCCGCATGGCCTTGGTCACGTCCTTCGTCCAGACCGCTCCGGCCAACCCGTAGATGGTGTCGTTGGCGATGGAGATGGCCTGCTCTTCGCTGTCGAAGGGGATGACGACCAGCACGGGGCCGAAGATCTCCTCTTGAGCGACGGCCATCGAGTTGTCGACGTCGACGAAGATGGTCGGCTCGTAGAAGAAGCCCGGGCCTTCGAGGCGATGGCCGCCGGTTGCCAGCTTGGCGCCTTCCGCCACGCCGATCTTCACGTAGCGCTCGACGGTCTCGAGCTGTTGCCGGGAGACCAAGGGGCCCATCTCGTTGCTTTCATCCAGGCCGGGGCCGACCTTGATGGCCAGCGCGCGGCTGACCAGCTCGCCGACGAAGCGGTCGTAGATCGGACGCTGTACGAGCAGACGCGAGCCGGCAGAGCACACTTCGCCGCTGCCGGCGAAGATGCCGATGAGAGCGCCGTCGATAGCGGCCTCGAAGTCGGCGTCGGCGAAGACGATGTTCGGGCTCTTGCCGCCCAGCTCGAGGCCCACCTTCTTCACGTTCTCGGCGCCCTGGCGCATGATGTGCTTGCCGACCTCCACGCTGCCCGTGAAGGCCACCATGTCTACATCCGGAGACGAGGCGAGGTAGTCGCCTACCTCTCCGCCGGGACCGGTGATCACTTGCACCACGCCTCTCGGCAGGCCCACGTCATCGAAGATCCTCGCCATCTCCAGGCTGGTGAGAGGCGATACGCTGGCCGGCTTGAGGATCATCACGTTGCCGGCGGCCAGCGACGGAGCGAGCTTCCAGGCCGCCATGAGCACGGGGAAGTTCCAGGGCGTGATGCCGGCGGTGACGCCTACCGGCTCGCGCACGACCATGCTCAGGCTGTCGCCCGGCACCTCCAGCGTCTGACCGTGTTGCTCCACGGCGAGCCCAGCATAGTAATCGAAGGTGTGGGCGGCGTCGTTCATGTCGACCAGCGAGTCCGCCAGCGTCTTGCCCATCTGGCGCGTCTCCAAGACGGCCAGCTCCTCGGCGCGCTCGCGGATCTTGTCGGCTACCTTGCGCAGAACAGCGGCCCGCTCTACGGCCGTCGTGCGCGGCCACGGTCCCTTGTCGAACGCCTCGCGAGCGGCGCGTACGGCGCGCTCGGCGTCGGAGCGACCGCCCCGCGGTACGGTAGCCACGACCTCTTCGGTCGCCGGGTCGACAATCTCGTAGGTCACTCGGTCGTCGGCGTCGACCCATTCGCCGTCGATGAACATGCTGTAGTGCTTCACAGAAGTGGCTGTAGCGACGGCAGTCATCTTGCTCAACCTCCCCACACACGACCTCAAGCCGGGTCGTGCGACTCATGACCGTGCATTCGGGCTCCAGCGAGCCCTCTGCGTCAGGGCAGAACCTACCCAGGAGCACCGGGAGGTTAACATCACCGCGACAGGAGAAAAGCCCCTGGGGAGAACGGCCGCGGGCCACCGCGGCCGGCGGCCGCTCGTGTGGGTCAGGGCTGTGAGGAGCTCAGAAGCAGCCGAGCTGGCAAGCGACGATCTTGATGGCCAGCTCGTTGCAGGCCCGGCCGACCTCGGCCACGGAGACCTCGAGGTCGCGGGCGATCTTGAAGGCCTCCGTGCAGGGCAGGCGCTTCTCCTCGCCGGCGCGAGTCTTGAGTGTCTCGATGAGTCTGGGGATGTTGCCCGGCGACATGGCCACAGTGTAGCAGAGCCGGCGGCACACACCGCTCAGGCGGCCGCGGGCACAGCTCAGCCGACGGCCGGTGCCCCTCAGCCGCCGCCGACGAACGGGAACAGCGAGACCTCGTCGCCGGGCACAAGCTGTCCATCGAACTTGACGTGGAAACCATTGACGAGGATGAGGCCCACCGCGTCTTCGGGAAGACCGATGGCGCGCAGGAGGTCGGCGACGGTCGCCACGCCCGCCGCCGGCACAGAGTCGTGCGCCGCACTCAAGCTGGTGTGCGCTTCGAGGCCGCCGAAGAGCCTCACTTTGATCTGGTCGCTCTCGCTCATGCGTCAACCACTAGTGCGAACAGAGTGTGTTGATCCCTCAGGACCATCGGCGCTCGTCACTCATCGTCACTCGCGTCGAAGAAGGGGCAACGCTCGCGCGCGCACTGGGCATTGCGCTGAGTGTAGGCGCAGCGAGCGAGCTCTCCGGACGCTAGGTCGATGTCGAGCTGGTCGCGCAGATACTGCACGGCCGCCTGGACGGCGATCCGCGACGCCCGCTTGCAGCAGCGCGGCTGGTCGTCGATCATGCGCGCCAAGGCTTGCGCGGTGGCGGCCATGGCGAGCGAGCGCTGCTCGCCCTTCACGGGCGTCGCCCCGCTCAGGACGCTCACCGCGATGCCCACGCCCACGGCGGCGCCACAGGCGCCGTAGTAGCCGCACCAGCCGCCCGGCACCGTGCTCGCCCGCTCTAGAGCTGTCTCGAGCGCCCCGCCGGGCAGGAGAGCGCCCGCGTTCCGTGCAGCGGCGATGATCACACCGGGGACGATCGCGTGATGCTCGGGCCCGTGCATGGGCAACCCCGGATGAGACATGACCTGCTCCAGTATTGCCACCGGATCGCGCGAGGTCGTCGAGGCCAAGAGGCGGCGCACGACGTCCATGGCCGCCATGCCGTGACACCTGTCGCAGACGTAATGGCCCGCGGGGCAGGAGATCATCGTCGTGTGCTCCATGCCGCAGAGGCCGCACACGCGTAGGAGCGAGTCGGCGGCGTAGACCAGAGGCCGGCCACAGACGCCACAGTCGGTCATGGACGCCAGGGCGTCAACTGTCTTTCTGTCGTCAATCACCGGCTCAGTCTCCCCACAACACATACAGTTTGACCGGTCTTTTGCAGAAGTCCAAGCGTGCCGGCAATTTCAGGACCCGGGTCACCGCAACGTCGAAAGCTGTCTGGTCAGGTCCCTGACCGGCTGAGGTACTGAGTCTGAGTGAGCAGCGCGACCGCGCCGCAGGGCATCAGCCTCAGCCGTAGGTCGTGCAGCCTGGGGCACCGCAGTTCGGATCGGAGAGGGGGCCGTTACGTAGGTAGCTGGCAAACGTCTGCCGGATGTGATCGGAGCCGCACTCTGGACAACGCTTCTGCTGCGGCTTCATGGCGCCGCGCGTCAGCACCGCGAAGCTGTGCTGACAGTCCTGGCAGACGAGGTCGATGTGCGCCATCAGCTGACCGCCACCTCGTCCGGCACCTGCGAGAACACGGGGCAGATCTCTGTGCAGGCGCCGCACTCGGTGCAGAGCTCATGATCGATGTACGGCGCCGAGAAGATGTCGTCCTGGATGATCGCCCCGACGGGGCAGAAGCCGACGGCGGGGCAGGGATGATTCTGAGGACAGGCGTGCTCGCTGACGGCGATCATTGGTTCTCCCGAGTCGTCACTTGGACTTGGCCGTGTTGACGCGGAACAGCCGGTACAGGAGGCACGAGCCGGTGGCGGCCGTGAACAGCAGGACGGCGCCGATGACGGCGAAGACGATGCCGAGCGGCTTTCCGGACGTGAGGCCGAGACCGACAAATGAGGCGACAAGAAGACCCGCACCGGCGACAGTGCGGACCACGCGGTCGGCAGTGCTTTCGTTTCTCTTGAACATCGTGGATACCTACCTTTCGAGTACGTGTGCTCTCTCGGCCAGCTCGCGACTGAGGATCTCGTCGATCAGCTTGCACGCCTCAGAGAGCCGGGGGTCTATGACCTCCCATAGCACGCGGCCATCCTGCCGCGAGCGCCTCACGAGCCCTCCGCGCTGGAGCACGGCCAGATGCTGCGAGACGTTCGGCCGGCTGACCTCCAGCGCTTCCGCAAGCTCGCTCGGCGTGCGTGGCCCGGCGCACAGCAGGTGCATGAGCTCGTGACGTGTGGGATTAGCAAGTGCGGCGAACACGGCGGCGTGCATGGCGTAGCGTTGGCGGTCGTCGTTCATGACCCCAGTGTTGCCAAGTTTCGCAATTTCGTAACATGGCAACAGTGAAGGCATCGCTTAAGGGGACGGCCAAGCGAGAGCTCAGCCAGATCCCGCGTCTCTCGGAAAGGAACCAGTCATGGACATGGAGATCTACTTCCCGGGAGGCAAGCGCGTGTACGCCGACTACGGCGGGTTCACCATCGAGACGGACCAGCCGGTGGCAGGCGGCGGGGACGCCTCAGCCCCGACGCCGTTCGACCTCTTCATGGCCTCGATCGGCACATGCGCCGGAATCTTCGCCCTCGGTTTCATGCAGCAGCGCGGAATCTCGACCCAGGGCGCCGGCCTGCAACTGACCAGACACGTCGCCCCCGACACCGGTCTTACCGACAAGATCGACATCGAGCTGCACCTGCCGCCCGGCTTTCCCGACAAGTACCGCGCAGCCGTGGTGAACGCCATGAACCTCTGCACCGTGAAGAAGCACCTGCACCAGCCGCCGGAGGTCGAGGTCACGACAGTGCTCGACCAGCCCACCAAGGCGTAGATCAGCCACTCATCGCACCGTCAACGAGACCACGAGGGCGCTTCTCGGTCGGTGACGCCGCCCGGTCAGTGACGACAGACGCTCTCGGGACCGACCGGAGAGAGTCGTCCGGCGGCGAAGGCGCGCAGAGTCCCGTCCACATCACTGCCGTCCCCCGCGAAGACGGCTATGCCCAGCTGGTTGAAGCCGGCCAGAGGACGTCCACCGATGCCGTTCACGATGATGGCATCTACCATGTGCTCAGCGAGCAAGAGCACGGGCTGCATGCACCCTCCCTCGTGATGAGGTGGGTTCTCGAGGACCAGAACGTCGGTGGCTTCGCCATCGCGCAGGTCCGCGATCGTGAAGTGCGAACAACGGCCGAAGTGGCCGGCGCTTGAGGCCGTCAACCCACCGGGCTGTTCGGACGGCACAGCCACACGGAGGCTCTTGGTCGTGACTTGGTTGATCTCACTCATCGCTTTCAATCTCCTTGTTGGGACATGTGCAGCCCGACTCTGCGCGAGACCTTCTGTGCCTGCCAAACCCTCTCTGACAGCCAGCCTCACGCGGTCGTGACTCTAGGCGGAAGACACCGCCCTCGATGGCGATCGCACAACCTTCGCTGAACGCCTGGACCACCTTGGCACGGCCTGCTTCGAGCATGCGGCCGACCGTCTGCCGTGAAATGTGCATCGCGGCGGCCGCATCCTCATGGCTGAGGCCCCTGCCGTCCACCAGCCGCATGGCCTCGAACTCGTCTACGCCGATCGTGACCCTCTTCAGAAGACGCGCCGGGATCCCCGCCGGCTTGAAGAAGCCCACGGGAGGCAAACCCGCGACGCAACGCTCTTGCCGGGGCCGCCCTACGCGCCGGCACGTGCGACTGCTCAGCGCCGGCCCGTGACTCAGTGGCTCAGCACCGTCTCGTCTCGGCATACCGACCTCCATGTGTAACTTATGAGCATACGCCCATAATACAGGAGCCTACGCGAGTGTCAACGAGCAGGGCGGGTCGACGTCGATCTGGGCTGCCGCCGAAGACAGACGAGTCGGCCAGCGTCGACCGCGACGCCCGCCACAGCCAGCCGCAAGGGCGGCGCGACGGCTTTCCGTCCCCGCCGCCCTCCATCATGGTGACTTGAGTCAGTCGCGAGGCGCTGGTATCATGCCGGGTTGCGCTGCCTGCCGGCAGCATCGTCACCCCTGCTCCAGCAGTAAGGCTGGGGCCGCCTGATGACCATAGGAGGTGATCATCATCAACAAGTATGAGCTCATGCTCATCATCGACCCGGCCGTAGAGGCCGAGCGCCAGACCGAGATCCTCGACCGCCTGCGCGCCACCGTCGAAGACGGCAAAGGCACCGTCGTGGGCACGGACGCCGGTGCCCCGTGGGGCAAACGCAAGCTGGCCTACGAGATCAAGGGCCAGACCGAGGGCATCTACAGCGTCGTCACCTTCACGGCCACGCCACAGACCGTCGCCGAGGTCGAACGCGTGCTCGGTATCACCGACGACGTCGTGCGCTTCATCACTTTGCGGCTCGACTCGTAGCTGCAGGCCAACTCGAAGGGAGTGCACTATGGCAGGGTCGATCAATCGCGTCATCCTCGTCGGCAACCTCACGCGCGACCCGGAGTTGCGTGCTTTGCCCAGCGGCACGAGCGTGTGCCGTCTCAGACTGGCCGTCAACGACCGCGTCAAGGACCGCACCAGCGGCGAGTGGACGGACTACGCCAACTACTTCGACATCACGGTCTTCGGCGCCCAGGCCGAGCGCTATGCGCAGTGGCTCACTAAGGGGCGCCAGATAGCCGTCGACGGCCGCCTGCGCTGGCGCGAGTGGGAGTCCCAGGAGGGCCAGAAGCGTTCGGCCGTCGAAGTGGTGGCCGACAACGTCCAGTTCATCGGCCCGCGCGAGGCCGGAGCAGGCGCGGGCGGCGGAGCGGGTGCCGGGGCGTTTCCTTCGTCCACCGGCCCGGCCTTCAGCGACAAGGGGCTGGAGCCGGCCGAAGCCGACTTCGCCGAGGACGACGACATCCCGTTCTGATCACGTTCTGACAAAGCATCCGTGAGCGCCCGGCAACCGGGCGCCATAAGGGAAAGGTAGACATGGCAGGCTCAAAACCAAAGCCCCGCCGCGAGAAGAAGCCCAAGGCCGGCGCGTTCGGTCAGTCGCGGCGCCGGTACTGCTACTTCTGCAAAGAGAAGATCGACGAGGTCGACTACAAGAACTTCTCGTCGCTGCGCCGCTTCATGTCCGACAAAGGCAAGATCCGCTCGCGGCGCATCACCGGCGCCTGCCGCCGTCACCAGAGGCAGGTAGCCGTGGCCATCAAGCGCGCCCGCGAGATGGCGCTGCTCCCCTACGTGTCGCGCTAGGAGGCCGTCGTGGAAGTCATTCTTCTTCAAGACGTGCCCAACCTGGGCGACAAGGGCTCTCTGGCCACGGTCAGCGACGGCTACGCGCGCAACTACCTGCTGCCCAAGCAGCTCGCTGAGTCCGCCTCGCCGGGGCGCATCGCCGAGTTCCGCCGCCGCGACGAGGAGCGCAAGGCTCGCGAGGCGCGCACGGCGGCCATGGCCGAGGAGGTCACGGCCACGCTCAACCGCACCGTCATCACCATCACGGCCAAGGTCGGCGAAGGCGACCGACTGTTTGGCTCCGTCACTGCGGCCGACATCGCCGACGCCATCTGGGAGGCGCGCAAGTTCCACGTCGACAAGCACAAGATCCGCCTCGAGGAGCCCCTCAAAGAGGTGGGCACCTACATGGTAGACATCGAGATCGCTGAGGGCTTCGAGGCCTCCGTCAAGACCATCGTCGCGCCTGAATAGCCGCGCCGCCGAGCGCCGGGAGGGAGAGCAACATCATGGCCAGTGACAGTCAGGGTACGACGGTCGGCCACGTCCCTCCGCACAACCTCGAGGCCGAGCAGTCGGTGCTCGGCTCGATGGTCATCAACCCCAACGCCATCCCCGTCGTCGCCGAGCTCGTCGTCGCCGAGGATTTCTACCGCGAGACGCACCGTCTCATCTTCGCCGCCATCCACGCCCTTTACGAGAAGGGTGAGGAGGTGGACGTGGTCACGCTCGGGGCCGAGCTCGAGCGCCAGGGGGTGCTCGACCGCGTGGGCGGCCGCGACTTCGTGCACACGCTGGCCGAGATGGTGCCCGCGGCCACCAACGCCCTTCAGTACGCCGGCATCGTGCGCGAGCAGAGCGTGCTGCGCTCCCTCATCCAGGTCGGCAACGAGATCGCCGAGCTCGGCTACCAGCACCCCGACGAGGCGACCAGCCTGCTCGACCGCTGCGAGCAGAAGGTCTTCGCCATCTCGCAGCGCCGTCGCACCTCCGAGTTCGAGCACATCCGCGACATCGTCACGCGCAACTTCGAGCGCCTCGAGATGATGCAGCGCGACACCAAGGTGAGCGGCGTGGCCACCGGTTTCGCCGACCTCGACCGGCTCACCGGCGGCTTTCAGCCTGCCAACCTCATCGTGCTCGCCGCCCGGCCCGGCATGGGCAAGACATCGCTGGCCCTCAACATCGCCCACAACGTCAGCGTCGAGGGCAAAGCGCCGGTCGCCGTGTTCAGCCTCGAGATGAGCTCGCAGGAGCTCGGCGACCGCATGCTGTGCTCGTCGGCGCGCGTGAGCTCGCACAAGCTGCGCACGCCGCGTCTGCTCAGCGGCGACGACATGGCCAAGCTCATCCAGGCCGCCGGCGAGCTCGAAAAGGCCGAGCTCTACATCGACGACTCGGCCGGCCTCAACATGTTCGAGCTGCGCGCGAAGGCGCGCCGCTTGGCCAGCCGCAAGCCGCTCTCCCTCGTCATCGTCGACTACCTGCAGCTCATGGTCGGCGACGGGCGCGCCGAGAACCGCCAGCAAGAAGTGGCCAACATCTCGCGTTCACTTAAGCAGCTCGCGCGCGAGCTCTCGGTGCCCGTCATCGCCGTCTCGCAGCTCAAC
>PMKX01000078.1 GCA_003158705.1 Actinomycetota bacterium | reverse complement strand
GCGGTGCGCGGGACCTAGGTACGCGTGGCAGGCGTGGGCACCGCCGTAGGCGGCCTCTTCGACCGGAGCGCCGACCGCTACGACCGCATCAACACGGCCATCACCTTCGGACAAGACCGCCGCTGGCGGCGCTGGGCCGCCCGCAGCGCCGTCCGCTGGCCGGGGCCGCGGGTGCTCGACGCCTGCTCCGGCACCGGTTTGGTCGGCCTCGAGGCAGCGCGTCTGGGAGCGCGAGTGACCCTGGCCGACGTGAGCCCCGGCATGCTGGCCCGCGCCCGCGAGCGCGCCACCGCGCGACGCCTCGATGTGTCCACGTGCCTGGTCGACCTCGCCGACCCGCAGGCCGCCGCAGGCCTCCTCGACTTCGACGCCATCACGCTGGCCTTCGGGCTGCGCTACTTCGACGACCCGGCGGCCGTCATGCGACGCCTGGCAGCGGCGCTGCGGCCGGACGGCGAGCTCGTTCTGCTCGAGGCGGTGCTGCCGGACGGGGGGCTGGTGGCGCGCGGGGCGAGCTTCTACTTCTTCCACGTGGCCCCGCGTCTCGCCGTGCTGCTGGGTGGCCGCCGTGAGCTGTACGACCGCCTCACGGCGAGCGTACGCTCCCTGGGCACGGCGGCGGACGTCGCTGATGTGCTCGCCGCGGCCGGCTTCGACGTCGTGCGCCGGCGGCGCTTCGTCGGCGGCCTCGTCATCGGCGTCGTCGCCCGTCGGACTCGTGGTACTGTTGCCGGCTGAACGAGTGGTGTGCCATGCTCGCTCGTGCCTTGGCGAGCTCGCCGCTCAGCGCCCGCCGACCACGAGAGGAGCGCCACGTCCATGACGGCCCTGTTCGAATCGCACGAAGCCGACTTCAAGTTGCTCGCCCGAGGCAAGGTCCGCGACATCTACGAGTACGGACCAGATGAGCTGCTCATCGTCACGAGCGACCGCATCTCGGCCTTCGACGTGATCATGCCCACGCCGATCCCCGGTAAGGGTCGCGTGCTCACCCAGGTATCCAACTTCTGGTTCGCCCGCACGGGGCAGCTCATCGCCAACCACGTCGTCGACCCCGACCCCTTTGCTGCCGACGCAGCTCGCGAGCACCTGTCCGGCCGCTCGGTCGTGGTCCGCAAGGCGGCGCCGCTGCCGGTGGAGGCGATCGTGCGCGGCTACCTCTCGGGCTCGGGACGCAAAGACTACGAGCGCAGCGGGCGCATCTGCGGCATCAGCCTGCCCGCCGGTCTGGTCGAGGGCAGCCGGCTGCCTGAGCCGATCTTCACGCCCTCGACCAAGGCGGATGTCGGTGACCACGACGAGAACGTCGCTTACGAGCGCGTCGTGGACGTGCTCGGTGCTGAGCTGGCCAGTCGAGTGCGCGCGGCGAGCCTCGCTCTGTATGGCTTCGGCGCCGCCTATGCGCTCGAGCGCGGCATCATCATCGCCGACACTAAGTTCGAGTTCGGCCTCATCGACGACCAGCTGACTCTTATCGACGAGGCCATGACGCCCGATTCGTCACGCTTCTGGCCGGTCGCCGGCTACGCCCCCGGCCAGGCCCAGCCGAGCTTCGACAAGCAGCCGCTGCGAGACTACCTCGAAACGCTGGACTGGGACAAGAAGGCTCCCGGGCCGGAGCTGCCGGCAGCGGTGGTCGCCCAGACGGCGGCGCGCTACGAAGAGGCTTTGCGCCGCCTCACGGGACCGGTCGCGGCGTGACGCCGTGATTGACGCGGGTCGCCCAGCCGGTCCTGCATCCGCAGGCCACTGGGACGCCGCCTACGGCCGCGGCGAGCGACTCTGGGGCGACGAGCCTAGCGAGATCGGTCTGCTGGCAGCCGAGCGGCTGGCGGAGTGGTCGCTGCCCCGCGACGCCCGGCGCCTGCTCGACATCGGCTGCGGCTACGGCCGCGATGTGCGCCACCTGCACGAGTGCCTCGGCCTCGAGGTGCTGGGCATCGACCAGTCCGCTCAGGGTATCGCCTTGGCCGGCGAGCTCAGCGCCGGCATCCCGAGAGTGCGCTTCGAGTGTCGTAACTTCACCGAGCCCGGGTCCTGGGGGTCGGGCGAGTACGGGGCCGTGCTCGCGGCGCAGGTCTACCACGTACTGCGGCCGGGCGACCGGCGGCTGCTGCGCGAGACGATCGCTCGCGTGCTGGCGCCGGGCGGCTACCTGTTCCTCAGCACGCTCTCCGTGCATGACCCGGAGCACCACGGCAAGGGCGAGCCGGTGCCCGGCGAAGAAGGCAGCTTCGTCGACAAGATGTACCTGCACCTCAGCACGGGCCCGGAGCTCGAGGGCGAGTTCGACTTCCTGCGGCTGCTGAGCCTGGAAGAGCATGAGTTCGACGAGCCGCGCGCCGACGGCGCCGTGCACCACCACGTGTTGTGGCTGCTGGTGGCACAGAAAGCGGCCGCGCCCGGCGCCTGAGCGTCGGCGAATGGCTCAGACCTGGTAGGTCTCTCGGAAGGCCGCGATGCTCGCCTGCTCGGCCGCGTGCAGCAGCCCGCGCAGCCGCGCCAGCAACTCCGGGTCCTGACGCAGGCGGGCGCCGTCGATGGAGGCGACCGGCGTGATGCCGCGCACGCTGCTGGTGAGCAGCATCACCTCGTCGCCGGTCAGGTCGTTGATGCGCGTGTACCACTCGCCCACGGGCAGATCGTCTGCCGCCGCCAGCTCCAGCACTTTGGCACGCGTGACCCCGGGCAAGATAGAGCCGTCCAAGGGCGACGTGCCCAGCACTCCCTTTCGCCAGACGAACACGTTGGCCGTAGAAGCCTCGTACATGCGGCTGTCTTCGTCGACGAACACGGCGTCGTCGGCGCC
>PMKX01000224.1 GCA_003158705.1 Actinomycetota bacterium | reverse complement strand
TGCTGCTCGACGTGACGCCGCTGAGCCTGGGCATCGAGACCAAGGGCGGCGTGTTCACCAAGCTCATCGAGCGCAACACGACCATCCCCACGAAGAAGAGCGAGATCTTCTCGACCGCCGACGACAACCAGACGAGCGTCGAGATCCACGTGTTGCAGGGCGAGCGCGAGATGGCACGCTTCAACAAGACGCTGGGCAAGTTCCAGCTGGTCGGCATCCCCACCGCGCCGCGTGGCATACCGCAGATCGAGGTCACGTTCGANNCATCGTGCACGTGAGCGCCAAGGATCTAGGTACCGGCAACGAGCAGAAGATCACCATCACCGCCTCCAGCGGTCTCAGCGAGCAGGACATCGAGCGCATGATGCACGACGCCGAGTCGCATGCCGACGAAGACCGCACCGCGCGCGAGGTGGCCGAGGTCAAGAACAACGCCGAGAACCTCGTGTACTCCACCGAGAAATCGTTGCGTGAGATGGGCGACAAGGTGGACGCCGAGACCAAGACGCAGATAGAGACCGCGGGCGCCGAGCTCAAGAAGGCTCTCGACGGCGAGGACCTGGCCGACATCAAGGCCAAGACCGACGCTCTTATGCAGGCTTCGCACAGGCTTGCCGAGGCTGTGTACCAGCAGGCCCAGCAGCAGCGTCAGCCCACGGACGGCGACGGCACGCAGGCCGGGCCACAAGATGAGAACGTCGAAGACGCAGACTACGAGGTCATCGACGAGGACCAGCAGAAGTAGGCCGGCCTCGAAAGGTGGCGCGCAGCACAGGGAGGTGCACAAATGGCGATCGTAAGATGGGATCCGTTCCGCGAGATGACGACCCTTCAGGACCAGTTCGACCGGCTCTGGAGAGGAGCCGCGGAGAGCCGTCGCTCGGAGAGCTGGCTGCCGGCGGTCGACGTGTTCGACACTAAGGACGCTGTGGTCCTCAAGGCTGAGCTGGCCGGCATGGACCCCGCCGACATCCAGATCGAGGTGGAGGACAACGTCCTGACCATCAAAGGCGAGCGCAAGTTCGAGGAGAAGGTCG
The DNA here is from genome assembly GCA_003158705.1 of Actinomycetota bacterium. Lineage (GTDB taxonomy): Bacteria > Actinomycetota > Thermoleophilia > UBA2241 > UBA2241 > FEN-672. Next base: position 3,950 of record PMKX01000224.1, on the reverse strand, counting down.
ACGGCGAGCGCTACTACCGTGTCGAACGTCGCTTCGGAGCGTTCCAGCGCAGCCTTGCATTGCCGCAGGGCGCCAAGGCAGACGACGTCTCGGCGCAGTACGAGGACGACATCCTCGAGGTGCGCGTGCCCAAGGCCGAGACGGAGAAGCCCAAGAAGATCGAGGTCAAGGCGGCCAAGCGGACCGTCGAGGCCAAGAAGGCCGAAGCATAGACGCCTATGGCACGAGGTGGGGCGGCGCGGTAGCGCCGCCCCACCACAGCCCGGGCCAACGACGGAGCTGAAGAAGCCCTATGACCGAGAGCAAGCACAAAAAGGATCGCGCCGCCGCCGAGGCCGCCGCTCCGGCGCGCGAACAAGCGGCTGTCGCTACCGACGCGCTGGGCGCCCTAGAGGCTGAGCGCGACCAGTATCTGGACCATCTGCAGCGCTTGCAGGCGGAGTTCGACAACTACCGCAAGCGTGTGCGTCGCGACGCCGAGGAGCTGCGTCTGCGCGCCGCCGAGGGCGTCGTCGAGTCGCTTCTGCCTGTGGTAGACAACATGCAGCGCGCTCTCGAGGCGGCCGCCAAGCACGAGGAGGGGCAGCTCATCGCCGGCGTGGAGCTGGTCGCCGACCAGCTGCAGACGGTGCTCGCGAGCCACGGCTTGGAGGAGCTGGCCACCGAACCAGGCATGTCGTTCGACCCCAACGTGCACGAGGCGGTGCTCACGCAGCCATCGCCTGAGCATGCGTCGGGCGCCGTGCTCAGTGTCCTCGAGAAGGGCTACCTCCTCCACGGCGCCCTGCTGCGGCCGGCCAAGGTCATCGTGGTCCAGTAGCCATGCGCGACTTCTACGAGACGCTAGGCGTGTCCAAGAGCGCCTCCCAGGACGAGGTGAAGAAGGCGTTCCGCAAGCTGGCGCGCGAGCACCACCCGGACAAGAACCCCGGCGACAAGCAGGCTGAGGAGCGCTTCAAGGAGGTCAGCGTCGCCTACGAGACGCTCTCCAATCTCAAGAAGCGCAAGCAGTACGACGAGATGAGCCGGCTGGGCGCCTTCGGCCCTGGCGGCGGCTTCCGCCCCGGACAAGGCGGCGCCCAGGGGTTCGACCCGCGCATCTTCACGCAGGGCGACGCTCAGTTCCAGATGGGCGACTTCGGCGACATCCTCTCGAACTTGTTCGGGGGCGCCGCGGGCGGCGGCCGCCGGCAAGCGGCCCAGCGCGGCGCCGACCTGCAAGTGGCCGTCAGCATCTCCTTCGAGGATTCTCTGCACGGCGTCACGGTACGAGTGCCGGTCGAGAAGCCCGACGTGTGCGCGACTTGTCGCGGCAGCGGAGCCAAGCCCGGCACGACGCCCAAGGTCTGCCCCGATTGTCAGGGTCGCGGCGTGATAGCCCAGAACCAGGGCATCTTCGCTCTCTCGCAGCCCTGCCCGCGCTGTCGCGGTAACGGCACCATCATCGAGTCGCCGTGCCGCACCTGCGGCGGCGCCGGCGTGGTGGAGCAGATGACGCGCTACTCGGTGAAGATCCCGGCCGGTGTCAAGGACGGCACCAAGATCAAGCTCAAAGGCAAGGGCGAGGCGGGCGTGCGCGGCGGCCCGGGCGGTGACCTGTATGTGGTCACCCGTGTGGCGGCCAGCGCGTTGTTCCAGCGTCGCGGCGACGATCTGCTGCTCGAGGTGCCGGTCACTTATGCCGAGGCCGCCCTGGGTGCCGGCGTCAAGATCCCCACGCCGGACGGCGGCAGTGTGTCACTCAAGGTTCCGGCGGGTAGCCAGGACGGGCGCACGCTGCGTGTTCGCGGCAAGGGTGCGCCGCGGCTCAAGGGCGGCCGCGGCGACCTGCTCGCGCGCCTGCGGGTCATCGTACCGGCCAAGCTCAACAAGGAGGAACGCGAACTGGTGCAGAAGCTCGCGCGTATGCAGCCCGACCCGCGCGCCGGCCTCTTCACTGCCGAGGTGTAGCTCATGGCCGCCGATCGCCTGTACGACAAACCGCTGTTCATGATCTCCATCGCCGCCGAGCTGTCGGCGATGCACCCGCAGACGCTACGCATGTACGAGCGTCGCGGCCTGCTGCGTCCGCGACGATCGGCTCACAACACGCGCCTGTACTCTCAGCAGGACGTCGAACGTCTGCAGCGCATCCAGGAACTCACCGAGGTCGGGCTCAACCTGGCCGGCGTGGAGCGCGTGCTGCAGCTCGAGGAGCAGATGGCCGAGTTGCACGCGGAGATGGAGCGCATGCACGCCCAGCTTGCGCGGGCGGCCGAGCGTCTGCGCGACGAGGTGCGCGAGGCCGAGCGGGCCCAGCGCCACGAGCTCGTGGCGGTGCGCACCATGGCCATCGTGCCCTTCAGGCGGCGCGGTCGCTGAGCTAGTCCGGGCATGGGCATGATTCGCCCATAGTGCGCTATAGTGAGGCTGCGATGGGCAGGAACCGCAGTCTGTTTCTGGGGAGCGTGGTAGACGGCCTCGCGAGCTTCGCGCTCGCCGGCGGCAAGAGACTGGCGCGCTGGCTGCCGTACGGCGCTCGAGGGCGCTCCGCGGCGACGGCCTTTCGCGGCACCCCGTGCGCCGCTGAGGCGCGCGAACAGGGGGTGGCCGGCGGCGACTCGCCGCCGCAGACGAGTGTTTGAGGAGGGCATGGTGGACATAGAGAACGAGGGGCACCTTGGCGTAAACGTCGACACGACCTTCCACAAGCTCGAGATCGTAGCCTACGTCGGCGATCTCAAGGTCATTGGTCTGGCGCACTTCGGCGTAGGACAACGACAGACGTCGCGGCGCGCGTCGGACTTCATCCGCGGTTTCGGCGACGAGCGTCTTACGGTCTCGGATGCGCGCATCTACTCCAAGTCCGGCGCGGAGCTGCTCGAGACATCGCCCTTCGTCATCCTCAACCTGCGCAACATCGACCTGATCTACGCGCGCGAGCAGCCGGAGGGCGAAGCACAACCAGCCGGCGAGCCCACGACTGGGCCGGTCGTCACCTAGCCGCAGGTGAGCGCAGCGATGGACGCGTACCGGCTCGACATCCTCATCCCGACCGCCCGCTTCGCGTTTGCCGTGGAGGACGAGCACGTGGACGTGCTGCCCGAGCATCGCTCTCCCGAGGCCTACGTGGCTTATCAACAGATGAAGGCGGAGCACGCCGTCGTCGGCATGACGACCTTCCCCAACACAGTGCTGCTGCGCGGGCCCAGGACGCTGCTCATCGATCCCGGGCTCCATCTGCAGAACGAGCCGGTGCTGCGTGCTCTGGAGGCACGCGGGCTGGCGCCGCGCGATCTCGACCTGGTGCTGCTCACGCACGCCCATCTCGACCACGCCGGTGCCTGCGCCGACGTGGGCCGGCCGGTGGCCGTGCACACTCGTGAGCGCGAGGCGGAGCACTGGCCGGCCGTCGCCGGCATGCTCGTCGACGGCCGGCTCACGCTGCTCGAAGGTGACGAAGGCGAGGTCGCGCCCGGTGTCACCTGGGCGCTCACGCCGGGGCACACCGCCGGCGGTGTGAGCTACCGCGTCGTCACGACCGCCGGTCTGGCGGTCATCTGCGGCGACACCATCGGTCCGCTACGCCGCGATTTCGACCAGATGGCGCCGCCGCCTGAGGAGGGCGACGTGGACGAATTGCTCTCCACGTGGCGGCTCATCCGCTCGTGGCAGCCGGCCCTGATCGTGCCTGGGCATCTGCCGCCGTTCAAGCCCTAGCCCGGCGCCTTGCGGCGCCGGGCGCGCGCGACCCCTGTGCTACACTAGTAGCCCGGATCGCGCTCACGAGGAGACCGTCCTTGCCCATCTACGAGTATCGCTGCGACGCTTGTGGGCACAGCGTCGAGGTGTTCCAGAAGTTCAGCGAAGCGCCGCTCGAGACGTGCGCGGTCTGTGGCGGCTCGGTCCGCAAGGTGCTGCACCCCGTGGCCGTGCACTTCAAGGGTTCCGGCTTCTACACCACCGACTAC
>PMKX01000124.1 GCA_003158705.1 Actinomycetota bacterium | reverse complement strand
GTCCAGCTCGCGCCGCGCCGCCTTGTCGACCTCCTCGGGCAGCTTGAGCTCGTCGATCTTCTGGCGCAGTTCGCCGGCCTCGGCTTGCTGCTCGTCGGTCTCACCAAGCTCCTGCTGGATCGCCTTGAGCTGCTGGCGCAAGAAGTACTCGCGCTGGTTCTTGTCGATCTCTGAGCGCACGTCGCTCTGGATCTTGGAGCCCAGCTCCAGCACCTCCAGCTCCTGGGTGAGGACGGAGATGAGCTTGCGCAGGCGCTTCTCGATGTCGTTCTCCTCCAGCAGCGCCTGCTTGTCCTCGGTCTTCATGCGCATGGTGCTGGCGATCAGGAACGCCAGCGGACCCGGCTCCTCGATGTTGGCGGCCGCCATCTCGAGCTCCTCGGGCAGGTAGGGCACGAGGGCGACGATCTTGCTGAACACGTTGAGTAGGCTGGCGCGCAGCGCGTCCATCCCCTTGCCGGCGGTGGCCACGTCCTCCAGGGGTTTGATCTCGGCCGCCAGGTAAGGCTCCTCGGCCACGAAGCGCTCGACGCTCACGCGCTGCAGCCCCTGGACGAGGATGCGCATGGTGCCGTCGGGCAGCTTGACCATCTTGTGCGCCAGGCCCACAGTGCCGACCGTGAACAGGTCGGCCGGCGCCGGCGCCTCGAGTGCGGCGTTCTTGGAGGCCACCAGCACGAGCAGGCGGTTGCTGGCGAGCACGTCATCGATGAGCTTGATGGAGCGCTCCTGGCCGATCGTGAGCGGGATCATCGTGTCCGGAAAGACGACCGTGTCGCGCAGCGGCAGCACCGGCAGCGTGCCGGGGATCTGGCCCTTGATGCTCTCCACTTGGACCTCTTCCACTGGGGCGCTCATGACTCAGTCTCGGCGTTGATCGGGATCTGCCGCGCCCCCGGCTGCGTCACCAGCTTGAGGCGCACTTCCAGGATGCCCGCCTCGTAGGTGGCCGCCGTGGCGTCCGGATCCACGTCCACGGTGAGACGGATGCGACGCTCGAACGGTCCGTAGTCCATCTCCACCTGCTGATAGACGCGCTGTTCGCTGCCCGGGAAGGCGCGCTCGCCACGCACCATCAGCGAGCGGCGCTCCACGAAGAGCTGGATGTCGTCGCGGCTCATGCCCGGCAACTCGAAGCGCACCACGATCTCGTCGCCGCCCTCCTCCAGGAAGGCGTCGGCGAGCGGACTGAACCCCGCTCTCGACACACGATTGCGGCCATGCGGCACGCAGATGTCGTTGAAGGCGCGCAACACCTCGCTGTGCAGATCGTCGATATCCACCGGCGGACTCCTTGCCCAAAGCGCCCCCGAGGCGCCCTCGTTCTTGCGGACGTGCGTGTGAGCTTCTACCCGTGCAGCGAAGACTCGTAACGAGCCTAACACAAGCCGGATAGACGCGCGCTGAGGCTAGCGGGGCGCCGCTGAAGCGACTACTCGGCGATCTCGACGGTGTGCACGCGCGGCATGTCGGCGGCCGTCAGGTCGACGGCGCGCAGAGCGTGGTTGTTGGTGTCGGCCACGTACAGCGCACCGCCGGCGACGGCGAGGCCCTGCGGCTCGTCGAAGCACGCCTCCACTGCCTCGCCGTCACGCAGACCCTCCTCGCCGGTGCCGGCGAAGGTCTCGCTGCGGCCGTCCGGACTCAGCCGCTTGATCTTGTTGTTGTACGTGTCAGCCACGTACAGCGCGCCCTCGTGGGCAGCCACGGCGTACGGGTGCTGCAGGCGCACGTGGCCACCCTTGCCGTCCTGGTCACCGAACTCGAACAAGCCGCGGCCGACGACCGTCGTGACCTCCGGTCCGGTCCGGCCGCCGAGATCGACGAAACGGATGGCGCTCGACTCCGAGTCGGCGAAGTAGAGGCGGCCGCCTTCGCCTGCGGCGCGGCCGCCCTCCGCCGCGCCGGCGACCCGCGCCAGACTCAGGCCCATGGGCTGCGCCAGAGTGCAGCGCGAGGCCGGGCCGTCGCTTATGTCCTCGCGACCGGTGCCCACCCACGGCGCGGCCTCCAGCGTGGCCAGGACAAGCCGCCAGAGCTGGTGGGTCCCCGCCATGGCGATCACGAGCGCACCGTCGAGAAGCGCGACGTCCCACGGTGAGCTGAGCGCGACCGACGTGCCCACGCCGGGCTGGTTGCTGCGCCGTGCCTGCGCGCCGGTGCCCGCCAGGGTGGTGACCTCGCCTCTGGCCAGGTCGACGGCGCGAATGGTGTGGTTCTCGCTGTCGGCCACGTAGAGCAGCTCGCCGCCAGCGGCGGCGCGGCCCAGGGCCATGCCTTGCGGGTGGTCGAACTGGGCCTGGGCCAGTGTCCCGTCGGCAGCGCCGCGCTGCCCTGAGCCGATCCGGCGCACGACACGGGCTCGCGGAGCGGCGCCCGGAGACGCCGATGTGACGGCGCCCGGCGACGCCTGCGGGGCAGCGCCCGGCGACGCTTCCGCGCCGCCGCCCCAGTCGACCTCGAGTTCCAGGATGCGGTCGTGGCCGCTGTCGGCGGCGAACAGCCGCGAGCGCGAGACGGCCAGCACTTTGCCGGGGAAGCGCAGCACGCCCTGCGGCTCAGGCGGCAGCGTGAGCGCCAAGGGTGCCCGGCTCAGCCGCCCGTGCGCCGCGGACTCGTCGATGATGTCCTGTAGTGCCGGTGCCAAGTCCTCAGCCAGGAACTCACCCGGAAGGGCGCCGACGAAGCCGCCCTCGGGGTCGATGAGCACCACCGTGGGCCAGGCGTTGACGCCGTAGGCTCGCCAGATGCGGTACTGGCGGTCGTTGACGACGGCATGGTGCACGCCCAGCCTCTGGGTTGCCTGGGCGATGTTGGCGGTGATGCGCTCGGCACGGAACTTGCCCGCATGCACCCCGATGACTACCGACTCCTGCGCGAAGCGCCTCTCCAGCTCCCGCACCTGCGGGAGTACGTGGATGCAGTTGATTCAGCCGTAGGTCCAGAAGTCGAGCACGACCAGCTTGCCCTTGAGCTCACGCAAGGTGAGCGGGTGCTCGACGTTGATCCAGTCGAGGCCGGTCTGGAACTCCGGTGCCGGCCGGCGCTGTGCGTTGCTGCTCATGGACTCTCCACTCCGCTGATGGGTGTTGGGCTGGAGGAAGCATGCCCGGTTTGGCCGCGCTCGAAGCCGTGCAGCGTCCGCACCAGGCTCGATACCGAGGCGCGCACGCCATGAGATGGCACAGAACGGGGTGGCGCCACCGCCAGCACGTGCCCCGCGGCCCCACCACCCACCCCCTGCCAACCTGGCTTGTGGCCATCGGCACCGACGACGGCGCCACCCCTCGGGTGCGCCACCATCATCGAGCCGCGGCCCGGCCGGCGAAAGGATGACGGAGACCGGCCGCGGCTAACGATGTGAGTGGACGTTGCCGGCCGGCCGCCGCATTGCTGCTCCTCCCGCCCGCCACACCGACGGTCGCCGGGCCGCGACGGCTTCTCGGTCGCGCCGTGCCGTGCATACGTCCGCGGCAACCGGTACCATGCGAGAGTGCAGCTAGCGTTCACCACGGCCGACGAACTGTTCGCTCTCCTGGAGCAGGCGGGAGAGGTGCTCGACTACCGCGAGGTCTGGCCGCATCTCTTCCCCATCACCAACTGTCCGCCCGAGCTCATGCACACCCTCATGGGNNGCACGCCGGGCTTCGCCAAGATCACCGAGATCGGCGCCGTGCGCGTCGCCGGCGGTCGTCAGGTCGCCACGTTCAGTCAGCTCGTCAACCCACGCCAGACCATCCCGGCCATCATCACCTCCATCACCGGCATCGACGACGAGATGGTCGCCGACGCACCGCCCATCCAGGTAGCGCTGCCGCGGTTCGTCGAGTTCGCCGCCGACTCGGTGCTGGTGGCCCACAACGCCCGTTTCGACCTCGGCTTTCTCGACTACGAGCTGGGCATATTGCAGCGCTGCACCTTCCCGCGGCCGGCGCTCGACACGCTGCGCCTGGCGCGCCGGCTGTACCCGCACACGCGCTGCTCACTGGCCAACCTGGCGGCGCGCTTCGACACGGCCGTCAAGCCGAAGCATCGCGCCCTAGCCGACGCTCAAGCCACCGCCGAGCTGTTGCTCATCTTCCTCGCTCGCTTGCAGGAGGAAGGCGTGACCACGCTGGAGGAGGTGGCCCGCTTCTGCGAGCCCGGGGCGCGGCGCAACTATCACAAGATCGTGCTCACCGAAGGCCTGCCCACGGCGCCCGGCGTGTACATCATGCGCGACGAGCGCGGGCACGCCCTGTACATCGGCAAGGCCGAGAACCTGCGCCGGCGCACGCGCGACCACTTCCTGCAGCGTCAGGCCTACGGCGCCCGCCAGGCGCTCGAGCTGCTCGCCGCGTTCGAGATCGTCGAGACGGGCTCCGAGTTCGCCGCCTTGCTGCTCGAGGAGCGCCTCATCGCCAAGCATCGGCCGATGTACAACCTGCACGGCACGCGCGTGAGCAGCTACCACTACGTCAAGCTCACCGCCGACGAATACCCGCGCCTGTACGCGACGCCCAACCTGCGCCAGGACGGCTCTGTGTACGCCGGGCCGTTCCGCAAGGCCAGCCTGGCCCGGCGCCTCACCGACTGCCTCAACGCCGTGCACCCGCTGCGCACCTGCGTGCGCCTGCCCAAGGCGCAAGCGAGCCCGGATGTGGCGTCGGGCGAGGGCCACGGTCATCGCGATGGCAACGGCGGCGGCAACGGCGGCGGCCGCGCCCAGCACGCCTGCCCACGCGCCGACACGGGCGGCTGCCTGGCGCCGTGCCGGGAGAAGCTCAACGGGCAGTACAGCCTGGTGGTCGAGCAGGTGCGCCGCGTGCTCGAAGGCCACGGCGACGAGCTCGACGAACTGCTGCAGACGCGTCAGAACCAGATGGTGCACGCCCTGGCCTTCGAGCAGGCGGCCAAGCTTCAAGGCCATCGCGAGACGCTCGCCGGCGCCATGCGAGTGGTGCGCCGGCTGCGCGCGGCCCTAGCCGACTACGCCGTGCTCGTCTACCCAGCCAAGGCGGCGGGCAAGGTCTCGCTCTGGGGCGTGGCGGCGGGCGCCGTGGTCGTCGAACGCGACATCAGGCCCGCCGCCTTCAGCCACAGCGATGCGGCGGCGCTCATCGCCGAGCTCTCTGCCGTGGTGCCGCCGCAGCCGCCGCTGGCCGCGGCGGCCATCGACGAGATCCTGCTCGTACACAACTGGTTGCAGCGCCACCGCGAGGCCGCCAACGTGCTCGACCTGACCGGGCTGGTGGGAGCTGCCGCCGGTCGCGGGCAAGCGGCGGCGGCCGACGAGCTGTTGGCGCGCATCCGACTCTGTTTGACCACGTCTGCTGACGAGTAGCGGCGGCGTAGCCGGCTCCGGCGGCGCCGCCCGCGCTCGCGCCTGCACTCGCCCTCACGCCCGCACTCGTTCTCGCACCCGCTCTCGTTCTCTTTCCGTCCGACCTTTACGCGAACATATGTTCGTGTTACGCTACAGCCCCCAGCACCAGGAGCACCACATGGCCAGCGGCAGCGCCACCCCCAACGGCAGAGCCACCCCCATCGCCGTCACCTGGGACTGGCGGCGCAAAACGCCCACGGCGTTCGTGTGGCGCAAGCGCCGCTACCGCATCGAGATCATCCAGCATTCCTGGGTCGTCGAGACGGGCTGGTGGAACGAGCAGACACGCGTGAGCCGTTACTACAACCGCGTGCAGGCCGAGGGGCGCCTGTTCGACATCTACTTCGACCGTCGCGAGCAGGAGTGGTTCCTGGAGAGGGCACTCAACTAGCCGTGAGCTTCGTCCACCTGCACGTGCACACCAACTTCTCGTTCGGCGACGGCGCCGCGCGCATCGACGAGCTGGTCCAGGCCGCGGCCAGGGCCGGCATGCCGGCCCTGGCCGTCACCGACCACGAGGGGCTCTACGGNNGCCGCAAGGCGGGCATCAAGCCCATCGTCGGCGCCGAGATCACGGTCGCCTCGGCGGCGGACCAGGGCGCGAGCCGGTGGCCAGAGCGACCGGCGGAGCAAGGTGCGGGCGGGCAGGCGGAGCGGACGGCGGCGCCCCCGCCCGCTCCGGCCGCGCCGGCCGCACCGGCC
>PMKX01000015.1 GCA_003158705.1 Actinomycetota bacterium | reverse complement strand
CGGGTAGCCGTCGCCGTCCCAGCGTTCGTGTGCCCAGCGGATGATCTTGGCGATGGCCTTCAGGTAGTCGATGTGCGAGATGATGCGTTCGCCGATGGTGCTGTGCTCGGCCATGCGGCTGAACTCCTCGGCGGTGAGCCGCCCGGGCTTGTTGAGGATGGCGCCCGGGATGCCGATCTTGCCGATGTCGTGCAGCACGGCGGCGAAACGCAGCGAGCGCAGGTCTTCTTCGGAGAGCCCCAAGTAGCGGCCGACTGTGATGGCCATGCCGGCCATCGACTCGGCGTGGTCGGCCGTGTAGTGGTCCTTGGCCTCCATGGCCGCCGCCAGCGCCGTCACGGTGTCGAGGTACATCTTGTCGAGCCGCAGGTATGCCTCGGCGTTCTGCAGAGCCACGGCGATCTGGCAGGCGATGGTAGAGACGAGTGAGACGTCCTCCGGGGCCACGTCGGCGAGGTCGGCGAAGCCGATGGCCAGCACACCCTCGACGGTGTCCCGGTGTGCGAGCGGCGCCAGCACGGCGGCTGCCTTGGGCGCGGCCTGGCGTCGCGCCGGCTCCGTGAGCCGCTCGTCGGCGGCGAAGTCCACCGCCTGCGTCGCCTCACCGGTCTGCACCACGCGGGCGGCCAGCTCCGTCACCGCCAGCGGAGGCAGCGCGCTGTCGTCGACGCCGTTGCAGGCCGCCAGCTTGAGACCGTCGGAGTCTTGCAGGTAGATGGCGGCATAGTCGCCGGCGAACATGGTCTTGACCATGGCCGCCAGCCGGCGCAGCTCGGCGTGCACGTCGCTTGTCTGCGCCAGCGTGGTGCCCACCACGTTCAGGTTGGCGATCTCGAGCGAGAGGCCTTGCGTCTTGTGCGAGAGATCGTCGATGCGCTCGGCCACTTGCTCAGACATGCTGTTGAAGGCCGCCGCCACCTTGCCGATCTCGTCGTGCCGGCGGAAGCTGAGCTTCTGCCGGAACTCGCCGTCGGTCATGGCCGCCGCCGCCGCCGCGAGCCGGCGCATGGGGCGGCTGATGCCGGTCGCCATCAAGAGACCGATGGCCACCGCCAGCGCCAACGCCGCCACCGCGCCCCAGAAGATGTCGCCGTGCAGGTTCGAGAGGGCGGTAGCGAAGGCGCGCCGCGGCAGCGAGACCTTGAGCACGCTCACTGGACGACTCTGTTTGTCGGTGAGCGTCAGGGCCAGGCTGGCGTACTTGCCCTCTATGAAGGTCGATTGCCCATGCGCGAGCGGGTTGAAGGTGGCGGACACGGTTTCCTCTGCAGGGTCGGTGCTCGCCGTTGAGATACCGCTGGTGTAGATGGCCAGCTGGCCCTTGCCGCCGGTGAAGGTGTTGATGCTCTTCAGGGCGTTGTCGTCGATCGGCCGACCGAAGACGCAGATGGCGTCGAAGTGGTGGATGTCGGTGCTAGGGCGGACCGGCTCGGCGGCGACCACGAACAGTCGGCCCTCGAGCACCACGAGGTCGGCCGCCGCCTCGCCTCGGCGGGCGGCTTGCGCCACAGGGAGGTTCCACGTGCTGGCCACAACCGACGGAGAGTAGCCGGAAGAGAGCGGCCGGCCGCTCCGCGTGAGTACCTCGGTCAAGCCCGCGTTGCCGTTGAGCGCCGCTGGATCTGTGCCATGGCTGCGCACCCAGGCCAGGTCGCCGTCACGTATGTGCCGCCACAGCTCCGGCCAGACGGCGTAGTTGTGCAGAGTGTCGAGATCGGCGACGGCTTGGTCGCGGAGGACCGCTTGCACGCCGGCGGCCTGGTCGTGCAGGTCCTGCGATTCCAGCTTGGTCAGGGAGGCAGAGGTTCGTGTGTTGGTGACGATCGCGAAGGCGGCGAGCGGGATGATGGCGGCAAGCACGAACGCCAGCAGGAACCGGGTCCGGACGCTCCATCGCAGCTTTGGGTATCTCCTAGTCATCCTACCTCGTCGCCGTCATCGTTCACCTTCGTGCGCACAACAACGCGGTATTCCCCCGAGCCTAGGTGTCGGCAGGTCTTCTGCTGGGCTTGACGCTCGTGCGTTGTCAGGCTTGTGGCAACCTGGGCGCCCGGCGTAGGGTACGGGGGATGAAGCTGCCCTACGACGACGTGCACCTGATCGCCGACCCGCTCTACGGCTATACGCGCATCACCGTGCCGCAGAGGCCGGGCGAGGTGGCCGAGGCGGACATCATCGACAACCCCTGGGTGCAGCGCCTCAAGCGCATCCACCAGCTGCAGAGCTCGTGGTGGGTGTTTCCCACGGCCGAGCACAGCCGCTTCAGTCACAGCCTGGGCACTATGCACCTGGCCGGCGAGCTGGCCAAAAGCGTGTATGCCACGCTCAGCGACGTGGAGCACACCACGCCGTCGCTGCCCGTGGTGGAGGAGACGCTGCGTCTGGCCGGCCTGCTGCACGACGTCGGCCACGGGCCGTTCGGCCACTTCCTCGACGAGGAGTACCTGCACCCGAAGTTTGGCCTCGACCACGAGCTGCTTTCGCAGCGTCTCATCATCGGCGAGCTGGGCGACGCCATCGCCGGCCTGCGCCGCAGTCCGAGCGGCAACTTTGGGCGACGTGAGTCGGTGGACCCCGAGCACGTCGCCTACCTCATCCGCGCCGGCGAGGGGGACGAGAACGGTGCAGACGGCGCGGACCGCGCCGGCGGCGCCGGAGCGCTGGGGGATGCGGCGAGTGGCGCCGTGAGTGGCGCGGCGAAGGGCGGCGCGGCCAAGGGCG
>PMKX01000053.1 GCA_003158705.1 Actinomycetota bacterium | reverse complement strand
CTCGTAGATCTCACGGCTCTTGATGCCCACCAGACGGTTCTCGATCATGTCCACACGACCGAAGCCGTGCGCGCCGCCTATGGCGTCTATGGCCTCGATGAGTTCCACGAAGTCCATGGACTTGCCGTCGAGGCTCGACGGCCTGCCCTGCTCGAAGCCGACCTCCACGAGCTGCGCCTCATCGGGAGCGTCCTTGGGGTTGACGGTCACTTCAAAGGCATCCTCCGGCGGCGCCTCCCAAGGATCTTCCAGGATGCCGCATTCGTTGGTGCGTCCCCACAGGTTCTCGTCGATAGAGTACGGGCTCCTCTTGGTCAACGGGCTGGGGATGCCGCGTTCGGCGGCATAGTCGAGCAGCTCCTCGCGACTCATGCCCCAGACGCGCGCCGGCGCCAGGCACTCGAGGTGCGGGTCCTGACTCTTGACGCCGATCTCGACCCGCACCTGGTCGTTGCCCTTGCCGGTGCAGCCGTGAGCCACGGCATCGGCGCCATACTTGTGCGCCGTCTCGACGAGCTTCTTGGCGATGAGCGGCCGGGACAGCGACGAGACGAGCGGATACTTCTCCTCGTAGAGGGCGTTGGCCATGAGCGCCGGCAGCACGTAGTGCTCGGCGAAGACCTGCTTGGCGTCCACGACGACCGTGTCCACGGCGCCCGACGCCAAGGCGCGTTCCATGAGCTGCGGGATGTCCTTGACGCGGCCAACGTCCACGAGCATCGCGATCACATCCAGGCCGGCGTTCTCTTTGAGCCAAGGGATCATGGCGGACGTGTCCAGTCCGCCGGAGTAGGCGAGTACCACTCTGCCGTTCTTCACTGTCGAACCTTTCGTTGCTGTCGGGGGAGCATGTCTGCCGGCTGCACCGGTACACGGAGCGCGCCGGTCACCGGCGCGGCCGCAGCTGCACGCCGGCCTGGAGCGGGCGAGGTTGGAATGCGCGCCGGAAGGTGCCTGCGCGCTAGGCCTCTCGGAGACGCTCGAGGTACCCCTGCATCTCGGCGGCCGTCTGGTTGTCCTTGACGATGACCAGAATGGTGTCGTCGCCGGCCAGCGTGCCCACGATGTCGCTATGGTTGAGATTGTCGATAGCCCGTGCCACCGTGGAGGCCGTGCCGATCTCGCAGCGCACGACGGCGATGTTCTGCGCCCGCGCCACTTGGCGGGCGAAGTCGCGCAGCACGTGAGCCGCGGACTGCTCGGGGTCCCTGGGCCGTTCGCGCGCCGAGAGCACGTACTTCGCCCGTCCCAGGTGGGTGCGCACCTTCTGCAGGTCCATCTCGCGGATGTCGCGCGACACGGTGGCCTGGGTGACCTCGCAGGCAAGGGCGCCCAGGGCGTGCACGAGCTCGCGCTGTGTGCCTATCTCGCGCTGGGCGACGACCGTCTCGATGAGTCGATGCCGCTCTATCTTGCTCATTGGGACACGCCTCACCCGAACCACGATCCTCTCCCCTTCGCCCATCCGCGGCCGACCGGTCTGGCGCATGGCTTCGACCCCCGCATGCGTCCCTGGCTGCATACAATACAGCACATTCGCCGAGGAATATGCAAGGCCCGACACTGGGTCGATGGTCGCGAGACCAGTCGTCACGCCGTCACCTTGGTGCCGCAGCCGGAATCGGTGAGGATCTCAAGCAGCACGGCATGCTCGACCCGCGCGTCGATCACGTGCGCACTCTTGACGCCGGCCTCCAGGGCGCGGCGGATAGCGCCCACCTTGGGGACCATGCCGCCGCTGATGCGGCCGGCGCCCTGCAAGGCACCTATGTACGACAGGTCGCACTCGGAGATCGGCGTCTCCTCCACGCCCTGGTCCTCGTAGATGCCCTCCACGTCGCTGAGGAAGACGATCTTCTCGGCCTTGAGGGCTGCCGCCAGCTCGCCGGCCACCGCGTCGGCGTTGATGTTGTATGCCTGACCATCGGCGGCAGCACCCACGCCGGCGACCACCGGTATCACCTCCTCCGAGAGCAGGTCGAGTACGCCGACGTTGACCTCGGCCACGTCGCCGACGTAGCCGAGGTCGAGCGCCCTGCCTTCCTCGTCGTAATGCTCCTTGGGCACGGCGCGGATGAGGCGGCCGTCCTCGCCCGAGAGGCCCACGGCCGCCCCACCGTGACGGTTGATGAGCCCGACAATCTCCTTGTTCACCTTGCCGACGAGCACCATCCTGGCGACCTCCATGGTCGTGGCGTCGGTGACGCGCTGGCCGGCGACGAACTCGACCTTCATGTCGAGACGGCTCATGAAGCTCGAGATCTGCGGTCCCCCGCCGTGCACGACGACGGGTTTCATGCCCACCAGACGCAGCAGCACCATGTCTTCGGCGAATTGCTCCTGAAGCTGTGGCGACGTCATGGCGGCGCCGCCGTACTTAACGACCACAGTGGCGCCCCAGAAGCGCCGGATGTAGGGCATCGCCTCGAGCAGCGTCTTGACCGTCTTCTGTTGGCGAACCGTCATGTCGTGTACTCCGCGTTGAGGGTGACATAGTCGTGGGTGAGGTCGCTGAAGTAGATCGTGGCCGACGCGCCGGCACCATTGAGGGCCACGTCGAGGGCGATCTCAGGAGCGTGCATGATGGCCGTCAGACGCTCCCGCTGGCCGTCGCCGAGCTCCGCCTCGTGGCCGCCGCTCATCACGGTCACGTCCTCGTAGGAGATGTCGGCCGTGAGCGGCCCTGGCCACAGACGGCCGACGGCTTGGCCCACGGCCTGCACGATGCGGCCCCAGTTGGGGTCACGGCCGAAGAAGGCCATCTTGACCAGCGGCGAGTTGGCGACGGCGCGTGCCACGGCCTGGGCCTCGTGCGTGTCGTGGGCGCCGCTCACGTGCAGACACACCGTCTTGGTGGAGCCCTCGCCATCGGCCACCATCTGCACAGCGAGAGCCACACAGGCGATCTTGAACACCTCAGTCAGGTCGCCCAGATCGGCGTCGTCGAGTACGACTCCAGAGGCGCCGTTGGCAAAGCCGATGACCGTGTCGTTGGTGGACTCCTGGCCATCCACCGTGATGCAGTTGAACGACCCGGTCACGGCGCTACGGAGCACCTCCGCCCAAGCCGACGCAGGCACGACGGCGTCGCAGGTCACAAAGCACAGCATGGTCGCCATGTGGGGCGAGATCATGCCCGAGCCCTTGGCCGCCAATCCGACACGGACGGTGCCGCAGCGGAGGTCCAGCTCGAGGGCACCCTGCTTCTCGAGCTTGTCCGTGGTCCGGATAGCTTGGGCGAAGTCCGGTCCGCCGTGGCGTGAGAGCGCCGCCGCCGCGATCGCGATACCGGGCTCGACGACGTGCATCGGCAGCCGTTCGCCGATCACACCCGTAGATGCCACGGCGACCTCCTCGACGGGCACACGCAGCGCGTCGGCGGCGAGCAGGCGCATGCGCGCCGCGTCGCCGAGACCGCCCTTGCCGGTGCAGGCGTTGGCATTGCCGGAGTTGACGATCACCGCCCGCAAGCGCCCGCAGGCCCCCGTCTCGCGTGTGAGGCGCACCGGCGCCGCCGCGGAGACGTTGCCCGTGAAGGTAGCCGCCGACACGCACGGGGCTTGCGAGCGCAACAGACCCACGTCTTTGCGGCCGCTGCGCTTGAGTCCGGCAGCCACGCCGCTGGCCACGAAGCCGCGCGGGAAGGTGACACTCTGCTCGGCCTGCCGGGCAAACGAGGGCAACGGAGCAAAGCGAGTCTGGGGCAGCATCAGCGGAGCCCCTGCTGCTCGGCCAGCGCAGCACCGGTGAAGCCGCTGCCGCCGACTATGGCCACACGCGCCTCCGGCGCACCGGCCGCCGCAACCCTGCCGGTCGTAGCCGCCGCAAGGGCCGCCACATCCTCGGCTGTTGCTCTCTCACTTGGCTTCACTGGACTCAGGTCGGTCATCGACAGCTCCCGCTGCGCGTCGAGATGGAAAAGCTGGGCGCCGTGCGCCGGTAGGGGGACAGGAGGTCAGATGTCTGCGAATGGAGCCGCAGACGTCAGCGCCCACCGGCCGGCGAGCGCCGTGCACGTCGGACTCGGGGGTAGGCGCAGTCAAAGCGGCCCGCCAGGAGGCGGATCCGCAACACAAGCTGGATGCGGCTTGGACTGCACACAATGCGGTCCAGTATAGGGAAGCGCTGCAACTTATTCAACCAGCGCGCTTGTAACGCGCATACTTGTGACCATCGCCACCGACGGAAAGGGGCGAGCCCGCCGGCCCTCATCGACAGGCCGCGACCGCGCAGCGAGACGATGTCCACCCACTCCTCCCGCGTGATCCTTGGTCACATCCTGCGGCCCTCGCAGCAGGCCGTGAGGAGCCCACTGTCGCAGGCTCCAGAGAGGCCAGCCTCGAATCCACCGCAGAGGCCGCTTGGGGTGGGTCAGTCAGCGGCAGTGTCCGGCGCGGTTATCGCCTCCGTGAAGCGGCTCTGGCCGCTGCTGTGTTCACGCTTGCGCAACTTGGGATCGATCACCTCATCGAAGGCCGCGCCGATCAGGTTGAAGGCGAGCACGATGAGGACCACAGCGATGCCGGGCGCGAACAGGTAAGCGGTCGCGGAGGGGACCGTGGTGGCGCCTTGGTCGAAGACGTGCTCCAGCATTGTGCCCCAACTGAAGTTGAGCGGGTCGCCAAGGCCGAGGAACGAGAGCGTCGTCTCGGAGAACACGGCGATAGCCACGGTGAGAACGGCGTTGGCGAAGACCAAGGGCATGACGTTGGGCAGGATGTGCTTGCGCATGATGTGCGCATCGCCCGAGCCTATGGCGCGGGCGCGCTCCACAAAGGGCTCCTCCTTCACCGAGAGCACCTGAGCGCGCACGAGACGCGCCGTGCCCGCCCAACTCGTGAAAGCGATGATGAGGATGATGATGGCGTAGTTCTGGCCCCAGGCAGCGGCCAGGACCATCGCGAAAGGAAGCCAAGGGAGCACCAGGAAGACATCGACGATGCGCATGCCGAGCTCGCCGATCCAGCCCGCGTAGTAGCCGGTGAAGATGCCCGCACCAGTACCGACCACGGTGGTGATGATGGTGGCCAAGATGCCCACGAAGAGAGAGATGCGCGAACTCCACACGAATTCGGCAAAGACGGAGAGGCCCGACTCGTCGCTGCCGAACCAGAGCAGGTAGTTGTGGAAGCTGGGAGGCGAGAATGGGGAATGCGGCGTGATCGCGGCGTTGGCCGACACCCAAGCGTGGTTCACGAGGAAGGGCGCCAGGAGCGCCATCGCAGAGAAAAACAGCAGGATTACGAGGCCCACGATCCCCTGCCAGTTGGCCCGATAGATACGCCAGACCTCACGTGTGTTCCAGACCATGAGTTCGGCTCGCTCGGCATGGTCAGTCCCCCAGAACCAGACAAGGACTGCGGCCAAGACCAGGAGCACAGTCTGGAAGAACCATGAGTAGCTGCTCCCACGCCCGCCCAAGGTGAACTGCGTGAACCCCATTTGGGCGGACCCCCAGACAGCGGCAACGATGCCCATGGCGAGGACGGTCAACTGCATGCGGAAACTCTTCTTGTGCGCGCGCAGCCCAAGAACGCCGACGACGACGAGGGCGATGGCGGCGAGCCACAGTGTCCATGCGGGGTAGCTGGCTATGCGCTTGTCGACAAACCCCCCCATAACGTGAACGAACCCGCTCGACACGGGGCGGTCCTTGGGGAACAGAAGCAGCGCCAGCACGATCCAGACGACCGGCGTCCAGATGAAGATCCAACGCTTCAGCCGGGGAGGGATCCGGCGGTTGTTCATGCCTTCACCCTGGGGTCGAGGTAGTAGTACATGACATCAGCGATGAGGTTGCAGAGGATCACCGCCACGCTGGCGAGCAAGAAGACCGCCTGCATGACCGGGTAGTCGCGCTGCTGCATGGAGGTGAAGGAGAGCAGGCCGAGGCCGGGCCAGTTGAACACCGTCTCCACGAGGATGGCGCCCGAAAGCACAAAACCGAAGTTCATCATCACGAGGGTGACGGAGGGCAGCATGGCATTGGGTGCCACATGGCTCCACAAGACACGCGACTCGGAGGCGCCCTTGGCGCGCGCAGTGAGTGTGAAATCCTCTTTCATGACGCTGATGATGGAGCTGCGCATGATGAGTTCGTACTCAGCCATGTAGGTGATGGCGAACGAGAAGGCCGGCAGGAAGAGGTGGCGCAGGAAGGCGCCGGCCTTGCTCACGAAGGAACTGTAGGTGACACCCACCTCCATCATGCGACCACTGGGGAACCAACCCAACTTGACCGAGAAGTAGAGGATGAAGAGCATCGATACCCAGAATGTGGGCATGGAGTAGAGGATCATGCCGAGATTAGTGGCCGTGATGTCGAATGCCTGGTTGCGTCGCCAGCCGGCGAACACGCCGACGACGACACCGATGATGGTGGCAAAGAGGGTGCCGGTGCCGACCAAGACCAACGTCGGCACGATAGCCCGGCCGACGACCTGAGTGACGGGTTGCTTCTGCGCGTAGGAGTCACCAAAGTGACCCTCGACCGTATCGACCCAGTAGTAGCCGAATTGTTCCCAGAGTGGTCTGTCGAGATGGAACACCTTCTTCTGCTGCGCGAGGGCCGCGGCCGTGAAGTGGCCCTTTGGCAGGAGCAGACGCGCCGGATTGCCCGGAAGGACGCGGAAGAGCATGAAGTTGAAGCCAGCCACCAAGATGATGGTGAGCAGCGTATTGAGGATCTTCTTGGTGAAGTAGCGCCGCTTGTCCATGTCTCAGACTCCGCTCGGTCCGTCTACACGACTCGGCGCTTGCGCGGCTTGCCGGCAGAAGGCCTTCCCCGCCCGAGGCTGGATCGCCTGCGCCATCTCACTCTTGACCGAACCGGATGCTGCGAGCGCTTTCAGGCCTCATCCTCCACTCGCCGCCGACGACGCCGCACAAGAACGTAGGCGATGCTCCCGGCAACGATGACGACGATGACGACAACGACGATCAGGCCTGTCTTGGAGCTGCTGCTTGTCGTGGCGCCGTGACTCGCGGGACGAAGATTGAGGTACGAAGCGATGTTGCCCTCCAGCTCCCAAGCTCCGCCCGTACCTCCGAACTCCTGCGTCCAGCCTGTCCACTTGGCGGTGTTGACTGCTTCGAGGTAGTAAGGGTAGGTGATCGGGATCCAGGGCGACTGCTGGTACATCAGCTGCTGCATCTGCCAGATGATCTGCGCGCGCTTCTGCAGATCAACGGCACTTGCCTGGTCGAGGGCGAGCTTGTCGTACTCGGCGTTGGACCAGCAGGGCTCGTCGAGGTTGCCGATCTCATTGGTCGCCAAGGCACTCAGCGTCTGGCCTGGGTCGAAGTAGCCGGTCCATTCCCAGACGACCAAGTCGAAGTTCGGTGCCGGGGTGTTCCCTTGGTAGTTGTAGACGTTGTTGGTGAGCGTGCCTGAATCGATGATCTCGAGCTTGATGTCCAGGCCGAGCTGCTTGAGCCAGCCGGCGATCAGCTTGGCCTCGATATCGCACGCCGCTTCGTCGGTCGTGGCCTGGAGACGCAAGACGATGGGCTTGCCCTTGTAGGTACGGATGCCATTGGCGCCGCGGGGGTAGCCGGCCTGGTCGAGCAGCTGGTTGGCCTTTGCCAAGTCGAAGGTGTACGCCTGGTCGGCCGGCGGCTGCCAATGGTAGTCGGGGTTGGTCCAGATATTCGGAAGGATGATCGTCGTGGCCGGTTGAGCCATGCCGGCGAGGGCGAGGTCGCAAAGCTGCTGCTTGTCGAGAGCCCAGTTCAACGCGTTGCGGAAGTGCCAGTCGCGCAACACGGGATTGCCCATCGACGCAGCGCCTGTGTCGCAGTTGAACTCCAGGTAGTCCCAGTTGTAGAAGTGGTAGGCGATCGGCTTGATGCCCTTCGCCGACTGGAGCTGCTTGAACTGCGCCTCTGGTATGCCCCAAGCCCCATCGAGCTTGCCCGCACGCAGGTCGCTGACCATGGTGTCGGCGTTCTGATAGGACTCGAAGTAGATCTCGTCCACGGTCGGTCGCTTGCCCGTCCAGTACGGGTTTCTTACCATCTTGAGGTAGCTGCCCTTGACGAAGGCCACCGTCTCGAACGGGCCACTGCCGATGATGGGGGGCTTGTTTCCGTAGCTTGTCGTGGCCTCCGACGGAGTCACGTTCTTCCAGATGTGCTCGGGCAGAATGTAGATGGAGGAGGTCTCCATGTAGCCGACCGCCATGGGATGAGCACAGACGAGCTGCACGGTGGTCGCATTGAGCGCCTTGGCCCTCTCGATGCCGTCGACGTAGTTGAGGTAGTTCACGAGGCTGTTCTTGATGATGTAGTTGTAGGNNGCGGCCACCTGGTTCTTGATGATGTAGTTGTAGGTGAAGGCAACGTCAGACGCGGTCAGAGGCGTGCCATCCTGGAACTTGACGCCGCTCCTCATGTGGATGGTCCACACCTTGCCATCTGGCGAGATGCCGCCGTTCTGTTGGGTGGGAAACTCGCTGGCCAAGTCGAGCGTCGGCTGATTCCTGTCGCCGGAGCCGAAGAGTTCCTCGTAGTTGATCGCCCAGACTTCGTAGCTCGTGTCCTGGTAGCCGATAAACACATTGAGGTTGTCGGGCTCCTGCGTCCAGCCAAGCCTGAGGACGACCTTCCCTGATGTCGACGCAGGCGAGGCCGCCGGGCTAGCAGCCAATGCGCTGGCCAGGCCCCACACGACGCCCACCACCAAGACCAAGGCCAGGATGAGTAGCGGCCGCCCGCCACGGCTCCAGCGAGATGAGCGAAATCGGCGCATCATTCCCCCTTCTGAGACTCCCTACGGCTTCTCTGAGATTCCTGTGCGACTACACCGACACACTAGCGTGCGGGGCGCTGACGTCACCACGCGATTCATCATCGTGCATCACTATAGATTCCGAACCGCGTAAATCAAGCCAGAACGAGCGCGTCACCTGCCGAGCCAGCCCCATGGCCACTGTCGTCTGGCAGACGCGAATCGACCCGCTTCGCGAACCGACCACTACCTGCTGGCCGCCCGAAAGGCGGCAATGACGCTGTCGAGATGGCGCTCCGTCTCGTCGGAGAGCGGCACGACTTCGTGGGTGGCGAGCAGCTCCCGTGCCCGAGCGAGCGCCTCGTCGACCAGCGTGCGACCGCGATACGACTGGAAGGCGCCGCGGCGCAGAACGTTGGGCTGCCAGATGTCGCGCCGGCGTTCGCGCGTCGACCGGCGCGCCAGGAAGTGCCCGCCCGGGCCCACGGCGCGGATGTCGTCCATGAGGCAGCTCGCGGCGTCGAACGAGAGTTCGCGCACGAGCTGCTTCACGAGGGCGGCAGCGTCGTCGTCGAGGACGATCTTGGCCAGGCTGGTCGCCTGGGCACCGT
Source organism: Actinomycetota bacterium (assembly GCA_003158705.1). Taxonomy (GTDB): domain Bacteria; phylum Actinomycetota; class Thermoleophilia; order UBA2241; family UBA2241; genus FEN-672. Next base: position 2,767 of record PMKX01000053.1, on the reverse strand, counting down.
CGAGCGTAGCGACGCCCACCAGCGAGTCGGCGCCCACCAGTGCCCCAGGCAGGCCGGCGGCGACGCCCTCAGCGCCCTCCTGATAGTCGGCTGCCTTGCTGTCGCCGCCAAAACCCGGGCCTTGTGTGGGCAATCCGTAGGACTTACACATCTCCACGCAGGCGAGCGCCGTGAGCGTAGCCTCCGGGGCGCCGCACAAGTAGAGACCGGTGCGCAAGTCGGCGACCGCCGGCTCCGGCGAGGCGATCAGCGGGCAGCCCGGCGCGGCAAGCTGGAAGAGCACCACCGCCGAGAGCATCTCGGCCATGGTGACCACGGCCGTGCCGGCCGCGCTCATCGGCGCCGTCGTGCCCATCTGGGGCATAGGCATGATCACGATCGGCACACCGGCGCGGGCGAGAGCGATACTGGCCTCGGTCATAGGGCCGTCGTGGGCCAAAGGCGCGATGGTGCAGTTGATGCTCGAGAAGACCGGGCGCTCGGCGACCGGCGCGCCGGCCACCGCGGCGAACATCTCGAGCAGCGGCGCCACGTACTCGGGGCCTCGGACCTCGTCTTGCACGTGCTTGGCGCAGGAGCGGAAGGAGATGGCTTCGATCTCGAGGTTGGCCGTCACCGGGTCAAGATCGCGCGCCGAGATGGTGGGCCACACGTAGTCGATGTTGGGCAAAGCGTCGAATAGCCGCATGAGGGAGCGCAAGTCCTCGGCCGTGCCTTCGCGGCGCTCACCGGTCTCGTCGTCGATCACGTAGGTGGCTGTGCCGTCGCTCGTGAAGCTCAGGCTGCCGTCACCCAGCCAGACGTCGTGGGCGGGATCGCGAGCGGCGAGCAGCACTTTGGTCGGCGTCGACTTCAGGCAGCGTGCCACGAGCTCGCGCGGCAGGCGAGCCGTGAGCGCCTCGCGGTCGACGGGCGCGCCGGCCTCCTCAAGCAGGTCGATGGCCGCCGGCGTGTTGAAGGCGATGCCTACCTCTGCGAGCACGGCAAGCGTCTGCTCGTGGATGAGCGCGCGCTCAGCGTCTGACAGAAGGCGGATCGCAGCTCTCGCCATCGCCGGTCAACTCCTTGCCGTGGTTCACAGGGCCGCCTGCCGGAGAACCAAGTGTGAAGCGATTCATGGCGGCGCGCCAGAGCCAGTCCTTGGTCGAACTTGACAGCGCGCCGCGGCCGAAGCTTATCGATCCGCTCGTGGCGGCCCCGGCGGCGCGGCTACGCGCCGGGAGCGCGACCTATACCTCGCGGCGCGGCGCCTCAGCGCAACGTAGCGCCGAGCTCGCGCTCGAGGGCCGCCAGCACCTTCTCGCGCACGCCGCCGATGTCCTTCTCGGTGAGCGTGCGCTCCGGCGAGCGCATGGTCAGACGCAAGGCCAGAGAACGCTTGCCTGACGGCACCTGGTCGCCTTCGTACACGTCGAAGATGGCGGCGCTGTGCAGGAGTCTGCCGCCGGCCCGGCGGACGAGCTCGAGCACCTGAGCCGCCGGCACGTCGCCCGCGACCACGACGGCAAGATCCTGGCTCGCCGCGGGATACGTCACCAGGTCTTCGAACAGGCGCGCCTCGAGGGCACGCCCCACCAGCGCCTCCAGCGAGAGCTCGGCGGCGTAGATCGGTGCCTCGTCGATGCCGAAGCGTACGGCGATGTCGGCGCGCACCAACCCGACGTAGCCCAGTGACGCGCCGGCATGCAAGATCTCAGCCGACTTGCCGGGGTGCAGGAAGGGCTCGCGGGAGTGCTCGAAGGTCACCTCGTCGAGGCCAAGAGACGCCAGCACACGCTCTACAACGCCTTTGGCAGTGTAGAAGTCTGTCTCGCGGCCGGCGCCGGTCCAGTCTTCGTGCAGTGTGGGACCACACAGCGCCACGCCAAGGCTTTCCACCTCATGCACCGGCCACGGCGCCTCGCCCTGCGTACCTTTGACGCCGGCGCCCTCGGCGGCAGCGAAGTACGTGCGTCCCTGCTCGAACAAGCTCAACGGGTAGTTCTGCTGGGCGAGATTCTCGCGTACGACACCCAGCAGCCCGGGCAGCAGCGTCGTGCGCATCACCCCGTGCTCGGCGCTCAATGGGTTGGCCAAGGCGACGGGTGCGGCTCGTCGATCCTCCGAGCCCGGTTCGAGCCACGCCAGGGCCGCACGGCTGATGAACGAGTAGGTGACGACTTCGTCCAGGCCAGCGCCGCCCAACGCCTCGCGCACCCGACGCCGCATGCGCTGTGCCTTGGTGAGCGAGCCGACCGCCTCGCGGCGCACGGGCAGCGTCTCGGGCACATGCTCCAGCCCGTACACGCGCCCGACCTCCTCGATGAGGTCTACCTCACGCTCGAGATCGGGGCGGAAGGGCGGCGGTGTGACGGCGAGCTCACCGCCGCCGTCCTCGACCTCACACTCCAGCCGGCGCAGGATGTCGGCTTGCTCGGCGGGCTCCACACTCACACCGAGCAGGGAGTCGCAGCGCGCCGGGTGGTAGACCAGACGCGGCGGCGCCGGCGGCCGGGCACCCCACACATCCACGGTGCCCGGCGCCACGGTGCCGCCGCACAGCTCCGCGAACAAGCGCGCCGCCATCGCCAGACCGCCGGGCACCAGCTCGCTGTCGAGGCCCTTTTCGAAGCGCGTGCTCGCCTCGCTGCGCCAACCCACTTCACGTGACGTACGCATGATGTTGGGCCCGTTGAACGTAGCCGCTTCGAGCACGAGGTCTGTCGTCTGCTCATCAACCTCGGCGTCTACGGCACCGAAGATTCCGGCGATGACCAGCGGCCGCTCG
>PMKX01000103.1 GCA_003158705.1 Actinomycetota bacterium | reverse complement strand
GTGATGATGGCGAACATCTCCTGATAGACGAAGTGCGCCTGCGCGGGGATGGTCGGTGCCCATGGCCCCGGGTTGTGGCCGACGTGCATGAGCGCGGCCCAACTGAAGTTGCCGATAAGACCTCCGACGTTGCCCGAGAAGGCGAGCGAGTAGCCGAAGAACACCCAGATGGTGGTCACGATGCCCATGGAGATGAAGCTCTGCATCATGATCGCCAGGAAGTTCTTGCGGCGGACCAGCCCCCCGTAGAAGAATGCGAGCCCAGGCGTCATGAGCATGACGAGGGCGGCGCACACGAGGATGAAGGCCGTGTCGCCCGCGTTGACGGTGGCAGCTCCGATCATGGGAGCCCCTCCTTTATGTGTGCCCGCGCGTCAGGTTCGCCCGCGTAGGAAGGTGCTCACTATGGCCTGGTTCCCCGTCGGCGAGAGCTGTTGCCGGGCTTTGGGGATCTGACCTCGACCCGCCGCCCGCTCCGGGCAACTTTCTGTGACTGCGAAGCGCCTGTCAACTGGCCCGTCGGTCAGAAGAGGCGGTCGGGCGGNNGGGCGGCGGACCCGCTGGCCCGCCCGCCCTCTAGCCGAGGATGAGGCGCTGGGGGTCTACCTCTTCGCGCAGGATGCGCAGCTCCTCTGAGCTGGGCGGCACGGCTTCGACGGCGCGCGTGACGTCGAGCGCGAAGCCGGTGTTCGCGACGATGTGCTCCACGCTCACGCCGGGGTAGCGCTCGGCCAAGTACATCTCCTTGGTCGCGTCGTCGAACTTGAGCACGCAGAGGTCGGTGACCACGGCCAAGGGGCCGCCGCGGGCGAAGCCGGCTCGGCGGCGCGTGTCGCCGCCCTCGAGCCAGCCGGGGCTGGTCACATAATCGAGCTTCTCGACGAACTTGCGCTTGCCGTGCTCCATGAAGACGATGTAGGCCGAGGCCAGCGAGGCGGCGTCGCAGGCGCCGCCGCTGCCCGAGAAGCGCACCGTCGGGTGCTCGTACTCACCGATGCAGGTGGAGTTGAGGTTGCCGTACTTGTCGATCTGCGCCGCTCCCAGGAAGGCGATCGTGTGCAGGCGCGGGCTGGCGATGTACGAGAAGGCCTCGATGATGCCGGCGTTGATGCAGGTGCCGTACATGACGCGCGAGTCGGCCACCGCCAGAGGGATCTCCTCCAGCGACGGGTCGATGCCGCCGGTCTCGAAGAAGACGGTGGCCTCCGGTGCGTGGATGCGCTTGGCGCAGCCGGCGGCCAGCAGGGCGACGCCGGTGCCGGCGAAGAGGATGTCGCCGTCGGAGATGAAACGGCCGGCGGCGATGGCCATCATCTCGCGGGCGGTGAAGTCGCTCATCGTGTCCTCCTCACCTAGCGGCGGTCGAGGCCGACGGCGTAGCCGCGCACGGGGTCGGCGGCCAGGCGGGCGAGCTGCGCGCCGCCGACCTTGGCCAGGTAGTCGTCGTGGTCGGCGACGCCGAACACCCACTTGGCGAGCCAGGTCTCGTAGGCTTCGTCGTCACGGGCGACCCGCTTGTACTCGTTGAGGTGCTGCGGGTCGTAGTCGTAGAAGAAGCGACACGCCGTCGGGTGGGCGCCGAGCTTCTGCGGCACCACGGCGTCGACGAAGAAGGGCGGCAGCCCGTTCTGGTCGGCGTCGGCGCGCAGCTCAGCGGCGGGCACGATCTGCTCGCAGGTGACGACCACCGCCTTGGCCGCCTTCGCCTGCTCGAGATCGGCGAAGGTGAGGCCCTTGNNACGGTGCCGTCGTCGCCCACGTATTGAGCGTGCATCAGAGCCACGTCCGGCGTGAGCGCCGGCAACAGCACCACGTCGCCGCCGCCGTCGAAGGGGTCGGCGATGACGGCCAGCTTCTTGGGCGGCAGGCCGTGTGCCGCGCGGTACTCGGCTGAGAAGCCGCTGCGGCGCACCAGGTCGGTGTGCAGGCCGGACTTGNNGCGCACGCAGGTGGGGGCGAAGCGCCCGTTGCCGCCGTAGGCGATCTCGATGCGCCCCACACAGCCGGCGCCCACCAGCAGGTCGAGCGCCTGACCGTTGGAGTGGCACACGAGGTGCAGGTCGCGCTTCTTCTGGCGCGCCACCTCGTAGACCAGCGCCATCGGATTGCGGTTGATGGTGAAGCCGCCCAGGGCGACTTGGGCGCCGTCGCCGACGAAGCGGCTCACTGCCTCGCCGAGCGTCATCAGCTTGTCGTGGAGAGCGGGATAGGTGCTCATGCCGGGCGCTCCTCTCCTGAAACGCGAAAACCCCAACGATGCGCGAACGCACTGGCTGGGGGCTCACGGCCGAGGCGCGCCGACAGAGACGGTGCCGGCGCCGGGCCATGCGTGCAGCCGGGCCAGCGTACATGCAGCATGCTGCCGTGCGCAAGCGGCTTTGCTAGACTACGCGGCAGCCATGGCGAGCGCGTCTGCACACAAGGGCACGGGAGAGACCTACCTGTTCTCCGGCTACGCGCGTTTGCCACAGGACGTGTCGCACCAGCCGGTGTACGGGCGCGTCGGCGTGGTGCTGGAGGTCGACGGGCAGGGCGTGGTGGTCGGCTGCTCGTCCACCCTTCTCATGGACCTCGCGCGCGACTTTCTGGCGCGGCTTCTGGTGGGCCGCTCGGTGCTCGCCGAGCGCGAGCTCATCGAGGCCACCGTGCGGCAGCGCTACCGCGGCCACTCGCAGAGCGCCCTCATCTCCGCCTTGCGCAAGCTGTTCGAGGCCGTGGACCAGTCGCCGATCGCGCTCGGCGGCCGCCCTGCGGCCTCCCCGTCGCCATGACGCGTTTCGCCGAGCGCTTCGGCGCCCCGCACGCGGGGGTTTTCATCGCCGCTGGCGCTCTGTATCATTGGGCGAGCTGCAGTCATGGCTTGCGGCCGGCACCTTCTCTGCCGCCCCTTTGTCAGCTATGGGCCCCCAGCGAGCGCCGCCCCGCGCCCTGGGGGTTTTCGTGTTAGAGGAGGAGACTCATGGACTTCAGGTACACCACCGAGCAGACACTCTTCAGGCAGGCCATCCGCGAGTGGCTCACCAAGAACCTGGAGCCGCGAGCGCGCCAGATAGACGAGGATGAGAACGGCATCCCCGACGACATCACCCAGGGCATGGCCGAGCTGGGCATCTTCGGCGTCACCGTCCCCGAGGAGTACGGCGGCTGCGCGGTGCCGGGCGAGGAGCTCATCTACGGCATGATCGCCGTGCAGGAGATCGCCCGCGCCGACCTCTCCATGTCGACGCCGGTGTACAGCCTGCTCACCATCGGATGGTCGTACATCGTCAACAAGTTCGGCTCGCAGCAACTGAAGGACGAGGTGCTGCCTGCCGCCGCCGCCGGCAAGGCGTTCGTGGGCATCAACACGACCGAGCCGGGCGGTGGCTCCGACCTCGCCAAGATCAAGACGAGGGCCGAGCGCAAGGGCGACGTCTACATCCTCAATGGCGAGAAGGCCTACGTCTCGGGCCCCAAAGAATGCGCCAAGCTCGGCGCGCCCAGCGGTCACTGCTCGCTGGTGGTCACCGATCCGAGCCTCGGCCACAAGGGTCTCACCTTCCTGTGGATCCCCGCCCATCTGCCCGGCATCACCTGGACGACCTACGAGGACATGGGCCGCATGGGCCTCAGCACCGGCGGCTGGATCTACAAGGACGTCGAGGTGCCCGCGTACTGCCTGTTGGGCGAGGAGGGCAAGGGCTTCTACAACGTCATGTTCGGCTTCAACGCCGCTCGTGTGCTCGTCGCCGCGGCCTGCTTGGGCGGCGCCGAGAAGGCGATCGAGATTGCCGCCGAGTACGGCACCCAGCGTCAGGCGTTCGGCAAGCCGCTCATCAAGAACGAGGGCATCTCGTTCGACCTGGTCAACGACTGGATGCAGCTCGACATGCTCAAGCTCAACCTGCTGCGCGGCGCCTGGATGATCGGCTATGAGGGCGAGAATCCGGGCACCTTCAGCCGTAAGGACATCAACGTGGTCATCTCCACCTGCAAGTGCCTCTCGCCGACGCTCGGTCACGAGGCGGCGCGCCATGGGATGATGGTGCACGGCGCCTTCGGCTTCACCAAGGAGACGCCGCTGGAGATGCTGCTGCGCGGCGTCATGAGCTACGAGGTGGGCGCCGAGGGCGGCCTGCACGTCATGCGCGGCATCATCGCCCGCGACTTGTGGGGCCCCGCGGCCAACCCGTTCATCAGTTGATCGACGTAGACGCATGAACGTGCGGGGCTGCGTAGCCACACCCCACCGTGAGCGACTAACCCGGGTGAGCTGACGTGGAGAAGGTCGACTGCATCGTGGTGGGCGGCGGGCTGGCAGGCCTGTCGGCCGCCTACGGCTTGGCCTCGGCTGGGCTCGAGGTCATGGTGCTGGAGCGCGGCGACTACGCCGGCGCCAAGAACGTCACCGGCGGCCGCCTGTACGTGAGCCCCATCCGCGAGCTCTACCCTGAGCTGTGGGCAGAGGCGCCGTTCGAGCGCGCCGTCGCCCGCGAGTGGATCACCATGATGGGCGACGGCGCGCACACCACCTTCGAGGTCGCCGCCGACCGCTTCGCCGGCGAGACGCCGCAGTCGTACACGGTGCTGCGCGCCCGCCTCGACCAATGGCTGGCCGAGAAGGCGGGCGAGAAGGGCGCCATGGTCGTCCCCAAGATGAAGGTGGACGAGCTGCTGCGCCGGGAAGGCCGCGTCATCGGCATCCGCGCCGGCGACGACGAGATCGGCGCCGACGTGACCGTGATCGCCGAGGGCGTGCTCGGCCTGCTGGCCAGCGGTGCCGGTCTGCGTGCCGAGCCTGCCGAGCGCGACCACGCCGTCGGCTTCAAGGAAGTCATCGAGCTGCCGCCGGCCACCATCGAGGACCGCTGGCACCTCAACCCCGGCGAGGGCGCCGCCCACCTGTTCATGGGCGCCGTCACCAAGGGCATGCTGGGCGGCGGCTTCCTCTACACCAACAAGGAGAGCATCTCCTTGGGCCTCGTCGTGGGCATGGCGGCGCTCAAGCAGGACCCCGACCAGGGCAAGTGCTTCTCGCTGCTGGACGAGTTCAAGGAGATGCCGCAGATACGGCCGCTGGTGGCCGGCGGCACCGTGGCCGAGTATTCGGCGCACGCCATCGCCGAGGGCGGCATCGCTCAGGTGCCGCGCCTGTACGGCGACGGCTACGTGCTGGCCGGCGACACCGCCGGCCTCTCTCTCAACGCGCTGGTCACCGTGCGCGGCATGGATTTCGCCATCGCCTCGGGCTACCACGCCGCCCAAGCCGTGCTGGCCGCCAAGAAGGCCGGCGACTGCTCTGCTGCCGGCTTGGCCGGCTACGAGCAGTCGCTGCGTCAGAGCTTTGTGCTCAAGGACCTGGAGACGGCGCGCCACATCCCGCGTATCATCGAGAACCCGCGTCTCTTCACCCACTATCCGCAGGCTGTGTCGCGTCTGCTCGAGAGCGTGTTCACCATCGGGCCGCAGCCATCGCGGCGGCTCGTCAAGACGCTCTGGCGCGGGGTACGCAAGGACTTCCTCAACGTCGCCACGCTGAAGGACGCGTGGCAGATGCGCAAGCTGTAGGTGGGAGGCGCAAGCATGGAGATCGACGCCAAGCTTGGACTCGATGTGTTCAAGCTCGACAAGGAGCCGCACATCGTCGTCAAGAACGAGATCTGCAGCACGGTGTGCGTCAACCGGGCCTGCCTCTACGTGTGCCCCGCCGACTTGTACGAGCTCGACGACCAGCACAGGATCGTCGTCAACTGGGAGGGGTGCCTGGAGTGCGGCACCTGCCTCATCTGCTGCGACGCTCGCGCCCTGGAGTGGACGTACCCGCGCGGCGAGTTCGGCGTGCAGTACCGCATGAGCTGAAGACGGCAAGGGCGACGGCCGGTCGGGCGTCGCCGGAGCGCCGAGGAGAGTGATGAGCGTGGACGTGATCGTGTGCGTCAAGACCAACCCGGATCTGCAGATGATCCGCATCAAGGATCGCCAGCCGGTGCTGGAGGCCATTCCTTACAAGGTCGGCGACCTGGAGAAGAACGCCCTGGAGGCGGCGATGCAGCTGCGTGACGCCGCCGGCGGGGGCACCGTCACGGCGCTCACCGTGGCCGAGGGCGACCGCAAGGTGAAGGAGACGATCAAGGAAGCCCTGGCGATGGGCGCCGACGAGGCCGCCATCGTCAGCGACCCTGCCCTCGTCGGCGCCGACCCGGCCGCCGTGGCGCAAGCGCTGGCGGCGGCCGTCAAGAAGATCGGCACCTACGACCTGCTGCTCTTCGGCGAGGGCTCCACCGACAACTACACCGGCCAGGTGGGCGCCCGTGTGGCCGAGCTGCTCGGCCTGCCGCAGATCGGCTACGCGCGCAAGATCTCGGTCACAACTGATGGCGTGCAGTGCGAGCGCAGCATGGACGACATGATCGAGACGTTGGCGGCTCCCCTGCCGGCCGTCGTCACCGTGGTCAGCGAGATCAACGAGCCGCGCATACCGTCGCTCATGAACATCATGAAGGCCGGCAAGAAGCCGCTGCAGGAGTGGACGCCGGCCGACCTGGGGCTCGATGCGGCCGCCCTGGCGCCGCAGCGGCAGATCGTCAGCAACCTGGCCGAGGAGCAGGACCGCAAGCACATCCTGTTCGAGGGCACGGCGGCCGAGCAAGCGGACGCGTTCGTCAACGCGCTCCTCAACGAAGGCGTCCTGGGGAGGTAGTCGTGGCCGATCTGCTTGTGTATTGCGAGAAGGTGGAGACGGCCCGCGAGCTGCTCTGCCAAGGGCGTCAGTTCGCGGCGGCGCTCGGCTTGGGCGTCAGCGCCGCGGCTCTGGGGCCGGGTGCCGGAAGCGCGGCCGGCGAGCTCGCCGCTGCCGGCGCCGACCGCGTGTTCGTGAGCGAGGACGCGGTCTTTGAGGGCTGGCCGGCCGACGCCGTGGCCGCCGGCCTGGCCCAGATCGCGGCCGAGGCCGGCGCCACCGTGGTGCTCGTGGGCTCTACGCGGCGCGGCAAGGAGACGGCACCGCGCTTGGCCCAGAAGCTCGGCGCCGGCTGCGTGACCGACGTCAACAGCCTGGCGCTCGAGGGCGACACGCTCGTCGCCGGGCGCTATGCCTACGGCGGCGCCACGGTCGCTCGCGAGAAGCTCGCCACCGGCGTGCAGGTGTTTGCCGTCATGCCCAAGACCTTCTCGTCTGACGGCGCCACGGCCGGCGCCGGCACGGTGGTGACGCCGGCGCTAGAAGTGGCCACCGGCGTCAAGCTGGTCGAGCGCCGCGCCAAGGAAGGAGCCGTGGTCAACCTCGACGCCGCGCCGCGCATCGTCGGCGTCGGCCGCGGCTTCGCCAAGCGCGAGGACCTGTCGCTGGCCGACAAGCTGGCACAGGCGCTCGAGGCGGTCGTGGGCTGCACCAAGAGCCTCGCCGACTTTGAGTGGCTGGGCGAGGACCGCATCATCGGCCTCTCCGGCGCCAAGACCGCTCCCGACCTGTACCTGGCCGTGGGCGTTTCGGGCCAGATCCAGCACACCGTGGGTGTGTCGGCGGCCAAGCTCATCGCCGCCGTCAACAAAGACAAAGAGGCGCCCATTTTTCGACTCGCCGACTACGGCATCGTCGGCG
>PMKX01000046.1 GCA_003158705.1 Actinomycetota bacterium | reverse complement strand
CACCGCCCCGCAGACGGTTTTGAAGACCGCGCCGGTCACCGGACCGGGAGCCGCTCCGCGCAAGCTTGGCGTCCGAGGACGACAATCTTCGCACGTCGAAGGCCGGTTGTCAGCGCTGCGGCCGGCGGGCGAGCGGCGGCCGGCGCCACTCGCTAGAAGAAGAGGTGCTTGAGCCAGACCGCCGGCCCCTCGAAGCACCAGGTGAAGATGCGCAGGCCGTGGCCGAATGTGGACGTGGAGACGAACGCATAGCCGAAGGCGACGTAGAGGAAGGTGACCGGGTAGCCGAGCAGGCCGAAGACCTTGTCGGAGCGGGTCTTCTTCCTGCTCTTGCGGTGCTTCTTCTTCCACTTCTTCTTGAACTGGCTCCAGCGGCTGTACACCACGAGGCCGCTGCCGTGGTAGAGACCCCAGAACGTCCAGTTGAGCGTCACGTCGTGCCACAAGCCCATGGTGAGCATGGAGGCGTACAGACCCAGCCACGGGATGCGTGTCCACCCGTACACGGGGAAGTAGACGTTGTTGCGGCACCAGCTCGAGAGCGAGATGTGCCAGCTCTGCCAGAAGTCGCTCACGTTCCGGCTCCAGAACGGCCAGTCGAAGTTCTCCATGATGCGGAAGCCGAAGAGGCACGAGAAACCGATCGCCAGGTCGGTATAGGCGGAGAGGTCAAAGTAGGCTTTCACGAAGACCACGATGGCGTAGAAGATCGCGAGCAGCGGCTTGTGCGCCGTGCCGTGCCAGTGCGCGTTGCCCACCGCGTCCAGCACCAGCGGCCCGAAGACGAGGCGCATGCCGAAGTCGACGATGAAGACCTTCTTGAAGTAGCCCACGGCGATGCGCCGCAGACCCTTGTAGAAGAGCGGCTTGTCGAACGAGGTGCTGCGCTTGCCGTAGAAGCCCTGGTAGGTCTCCAGAGGACCAGCCGGCACCGTAGGGATGAAGAAGAGGAACGTCGCCAGCTTGAACAGCGAGTTCTCCGGCAGCACGCCGCGCGCCTGGTCGAACACGTATTGCAGCATGCGGAAGACGAAGTAGCTGATGCCCAGCGGCATGATCAGGTGGCTCACCACCCAGTCGTTGCTGCTCCACAGCGAGTGCGCCAGGCCGTGGCCGTACTTGCCCACGGCCAGGGTGACCACGGCGATGGCGATGGCCAGCAGGATGGTGTGCCCCACGGCCAGCTTGCGCCGTCGCAACAGCTCCGCGAGCTGGTGGGTGGCCACGGTGATGCCCAAGGCGATGACCACCCAGATCGGATGGAGCAGGGCCAGGGCGGCCAGCGACAGCAGCAGCGTGAAGAGCAGCCGCCAGCGGTCGCGACGCAGCACCAGCCAGAAGATGGGCAGCGCAAGCAGTACGGCAGGGATGAGCCAATAGGTGAAGTAGATCCTCATGTAGCTAGGTCAGTTCCCAGCCATGCCGTACTGCTTGAGGAGCTGCACCACTTGCTGCGAGAGGCGCTTCTGCCACTTGACCCGCCCCGGCTCCACGAGGTGGTTCACGTCGTAGAAGTCGCCGTTGACGAGGTGAGCCTTGGCGACGAAGTCGACGTACGGGATGGCGTAGTCCTTGGCGAGCTTGCGGCAGTCGGCCACGTACTTGGCACGGGGCTTGTCGAAGGCGTGACCGATGATCTGGTCGTTTCTGGGCAGCTCCAGCAGCACGGGGTGCAGGCCCTTTAGCTGACAGGCGCGGACGAGCCGTTCGAGGATGGTCGCGTTGTAGTCGAAGTGCTTCTTGAACAACGGGTAGCGGGCGCTGAGCCAGTGCTGCACCCACGCCTTCTTCTGGGCCACGGTGAGGATGTGCTTGACGCTGTAGTGGTGCTGCACATAGGTGCGGGCGGCCGCCGCGCCGCTCGCGGTCGCAGGCTTGGGAGGGCCCGACGTGTAGCGACCCAGGTTGAGGCCGATGAGCACGATGGAGCCCGCCTTGACGTCGGGCATCCCGGCGACAAGCGGCGAGATGTCCTGGGCATAGGTCTGGTCTGAGGAGCCGATGTCGTAGGTGAGCACGGACTTGCCGCCGAGCCGCTTGACTTGGGCGGCCCAGCTGGCGTCGCTGATGGTGCACTCGCGGGCTGCCGAGCCGCCCAAGAGGTACACGACGGGGACCTTGGGCGGCTTGGCCTTGAGGGCGGCGACGACCTGCTGCGCGTGGGCCCAGTCGTCGCCGCTACGCGCTGAGGCGCCGTTCTGAGCGGTGGTCGCGTGCGCGCGGCCGATGTGCAGCCACTGCATGCCCACGAGCACCGCCGCCACGAGCAGCGCGGCCACCACGGGCAGCGTGGCCGCGCGTAGTGTGCAAGAGCGCCGGCTCATAGGTTGCTCCCTTCCATCCCATACTGCCTGAGTAGATCGGCCGACTGACCGCAGAGCCGCCGCTGATACTTGACCCGCCCCGGCTCGACGAGATGCACGAGGTCGTAGAAGTCGCCGCTGACCATACCGGCCTTCTGCACGAAGTCGAGGTAAGGGATCTGGTACTTCTTGGCCAGCGCCTGACAGGCGCTGCGGATCTGGGCACGCGGCGCATCGAAGGCGTGACCGACGATCTGCAGATTGAGGGGCAGCTCCAGCAGCACCGGGTGCAGATCGCTCTGCTGACATGCGGCGATGAGCTGGTCGAGCAGGCTCAGGCCATAGCTGAAGCGCGCCTTGAAGACCGG
>PMKX01000026.1 GCA_003158705.1 Actinomycetota bacterium | reverse complement strand
TAGATTGCCCCACCAAAGAGAAGTACCACCGGCGCAAAGCACGACGGTCATGACCCGAGCCTGCCCCGCACCGGACTGACGTGCGGGGGAGACCCACGTGAACGACCGTCACACGAGCGCTCCACTCAGCCTCCATCCTGTTGCGCCGGACCCGGCGCGCGTGTCGCGCCCTGCCTCCGGCGCCCACGGGCTCCTCATCACGTTCGAAGGCATCGACCATTGCGGCAAGTCCACCCAGGTCCTGCTTCTCCGTGACGCGCTCCTTGACGCGGGGCTGCCGGTGGGCTGCGACTCCGCACCCGGGGCCGTGCTGCGCGAGCCGGGCGACACGCCGGCCGGCGAGCGCATCCGTGATCTTCTGCTGCACGACCCGGGCCGGCTCGCGCCTTGGACCGAGGCGGCGCTCTACGCCGCCGCGCGCGCCGAGTTGGCAGTCCGCGTGCTCAAGCCTGCGATGCAGGCCGGCTGGATCGTGCTGCTCGACCGCTACGTCGATTCTTCGCTCGCTTACCAGGGCTTCGCACGCGGTCTCGGCGTCGAGCGCGTGCGCGAGCTGAACGACTGGGCGACCGGCGGGCTCATGCCCGACCTCACCTTCCTCGTGCAGCTGACGCCCGAGCTGGCGGCGCGGCGGACAGGTGGCCCGCCCGACCGCATGGAGCGCGAGGGTCTTGCCTTTCAGCGGCAGGTGGCCGAGGGCTATGCGGCTCTGGCGGCCGCCGAGCGGCAGCGCTACCGGGTCGTGGACGGAGCGCCTTCGGCGCAGGCTGTCGCCACGCAGGTGGAGCGTGTGGCGCGCGAGTTCCTGGAGGCCGTCGGTGTTCTCTGACGTGCCCGGCCAGGAGCGCGCCAAGCGCTACTTCGCCAACGCGTTTGCGCGCGGCCTCAATCACGCCTACTTGTTCGTCGGCGAGTCTGGCTTCGACGCGGTGGACTTCGGCGGACGCTTCGGCGAAGAGGCCTCCAGCAAAGCGGGGTTCGTGCTCGAGCTGGCGGCGACCATCGTCGCTGGGCCGGCGACCCCATTTGCAGACGACGCGAGCGCGCTACCCGGCACTGCGCGAACGCAGTTTGAGCGTGCCAGCAGTGGCGTCCACCCGGACCTGTCGGTGATCGCGCGCGAGGGCGACAGCATCCGTCTGGAGCAGATGCAGGAGATCGAGTCTCAGGTGGCTCTCAAGCCGCTGGCGGGCGCGGCGCGTGTGTGGGTGATCCCCGAGGCGGACAGACTCAAGGTCGAAGCGGCCAACAAGCTGCTGAAGACGCTCGAGGAGCCGCCGCCGCATGTGTTCTTCTTGCTCACGAGCGGGGCACCTGAGCGTGTGCTTTCGACTATCGTCTCTCGCTGCCAGCTCATCGAGTTCGAGCCTGTGTCGGACGAGGGCGTGCGGGCGTTCCTGCAAGAGCGCGGCGGTCTCGATGCGGCGACCGTGGCGGCTCTCGCGCGTCTGAGCGGCGGCTCGGTGGAGCGTGCCGCGCGCCTGGCCGACGACCGCCGCGGCGACGACCGCCGGGGCACGTACTTGGCTTGTGCCGGCCGCCTCGTGCACGGCGACCGGCAGGCGGCGCAGGCCTTCATCAACGAGGTCGCCGCCGACCAAGCCGGCATCGCCCGGCGGGTCGACGAGCGCCTCGACCGGCAGGCGCGCGAGGCTGAGACCCTGTGGCCCGACCCCCGAGACCAAGCCTGGTACGTGAAGGGCCTCAAGGCCCGCGCCAAGCGTGAGCTCGACCGCCTTTCGCGCCAGGCGTCGGTCGAGGCGCTCGATCATCTCATTTCCTGGCTGCGCGACCTGTGGGCGGTCGGTCAAGCGGGCGAAGAGGCCGCTCTGAACCGCGACCATTCGGCCGAGCTGCGCACCCAGAGTGTGGCGCGGCCCGAGTACTACGGGCATCTGCTCGAGCTTACGGCGGCCTCACGCAAGGATCTGTACATGAACGTAGACCGTGGGCTGGCGCTCGCGGCGCTGTTCTCCCGTTTCGAGGAGGTCACGAGAAGTGGCTGAGGTCGTCAGCGTCGTCTTCAGGGACGGCGGCAAGGTGTACCAGTTCGATGCCGGCGGCGTCGACGTGGCGCCCGGCGACGACGTGGTCGTCGACACCGCCCGTGGCGCGGATTTCGGGCATGTTGTGAGAAGCTCGGAGCAGCTTGCGGCCGAAGCGCGTGCCGAGGGCCTCAAGAAGGTGTTGCGCAAAGCGACGGCCGCCGACTTGCGGTCCATCGCAGCGCACAAAGCGATCGAGCAGGAGGCCAAAGCAGCCTGTGGCCAGCTGGTGGCCGAGCTTGGGCTGGCGATGAAGGTCATCAGCGCGGCCATGTCGTTCGACGGCGGCAAGGTGACCATCTCCTTCTTCGCTGAGGACCGGGTCGACTTCCGCGAGCTGGCCCTGCGTCTCAACGACCGCCTGCGGCGACGGGTGGAGCTCAAGCAGGTGAACGCCCGCGAGGGGGCGCGCATGATCGGCGGCTACGGGCCCTGCGGCCGGCGCCTGTGCTGCAATCTTTTCGCTGGCGATCAGGAGCCCGTCTCGATCCGCATGGCCAAAGATCAGAGCCTGCCTCTCAACCCGGCCAAGATCTCCGGCTGTTGCGGCCGCCTTATGTGCTGTCTCAAGTACGAGCACGACGTGTACGTGGCTTTCAAGAAGCGGGCGCCCAAGAAGGGCGCCATCATCGCCACGCCGGCCGGCGAGGGCAAGGTGGTCGAGTTGCTGGCGCCCATGGAGAGTGTGGCCGTCGATCTCGGCGAGGGCCGCATGATGACGTTCAAACTGGCTGAGCTCAGCTCGGGCGAGGAGGAATGACGTAGATGAGCCCCATGACTCACGTGGTGTTGAATGCGCCTGCCATCTCCTGTGCTCACTGCAAGATGGCCATCGAGAGCGCAGTAGGCTGTCTCGAGGGCGTCGCCGCCGTGGCGGTGTCGGTCGAAGACAAGAGCGTCGACGTGCGCTTCGACGCCGATCAGATCGGTCTGCCCGCCATCAAGCAGGCCATGGCCGACGAGGGCTACGAGGTGGTCGGTGAGCACGCGTGGGGTTCGTAGGCCGCCACCCAAGAGGCTGTTTGGCAGCTCGTTCCCGGGCTGGTACCATATGCGCTCGTCACCTTCAGGGCCGTTAGCTTAGCTGGTAGAGCAGGGGACTCTTAATCCCAAGGTCGTAGGTTCGAATCCTACACGGCCCACCATCTCCTCAACGAGTGTCGCCACGTGTCCGGCCGGCTATTGATGCGGCCTGTCGCCCGGTGGTAGGGTTGCCGCGAGGCTCCTTGCACCGGCAGCCCGGTCAAGGGTTGGGAAAGGTGTGATTGACGTGAGTCTTGGGCGCCGCTGGCGCGCCGTCACGCGCCGCGCCACCATGGCGAAGAGCGAGTTCCTCCCGCTGGGAGGCGGCGACGCCCTCCGCCAGTTCCTCATCCTCTTCGGCTGCTACGTCGTCTACGACCTGGCGCGCGCTCTTGCCCGCGGACGTGACGAGGTCGCCCTCGCCAACGGACGCGCCGTGATGAACCTGGAGAAGGCGCTGCACGTCTACGTTGAGCCGTGGATCCAGGCCAAGGTCAGCCACGTCGGGGCGCTGGTCACGTTCTTCAACTTCTTCTACATCAACGCGCACCTCACCGTCATGATCGGCGTTCTACTGTGGCTCTATGTCAAGAGGAACGAGTACTACCTGTTCTGCCGCAACTGGTTCTTGCTCATGAACGGTCTGGCGGTCACTGCGTTCGCGCTCGTGCCCACGGCGCCGCCGCGCCTGCTGCCTACGTCCGGTATGGTGGACACCATGTATCTCTTCTCGTCCTCCAACCTGCGCGGCGGCACGATGGGCTGGCTTGCCAATCCGTATGCCGCCGTGCCGAGCCTGCACTTCGGCTACGCACTCTTCGCGAGCCTGGTCGTGTACTTCCTGGCGCGCGGCGTCTGGCCCCGGCGCCTGGCAGTCGCGTACCCGTTCGTGGTGCTGCTGTCCATCGTGGTCACCGGCAACCACTTCCTGTTCGACGCTTTGGGTGGGGCTCTGGTGGCCATCGCTGCCTACCTGCTCACGCTCAAGTTCTCCCTCGAACCTGCCGACGAGCCCCTGCTCGTGCTCAACCGCGGGCGGGCGGCCGGTAGGTGACACGCAGTCCCAAGGCGTTGTGGACAGAGGGCGCTCGACGAGCCGCGGTGCCGGCCGCCGAATGGTTTGCCAACGGCCGAGTCACGCCTAACCGGCTCACGGTCGCCGGCCTGGTCCTCAACGTGGCCACGGCGCCGCTCATCGTCACGGGCCACTTCCTTTGGGCACTGGTGGTGTACATCGCGGCCAGCATCTGCGACCTGCTCGACGGCGCCGTGGCCCGGGTGGCACAGTTGGTCACGCCTTTCGGCGCCTTTCTGGATTCGACCAGCGATCGCCTGGCTGAGGGCATCACGCTCGGTGCCTTGGGGGTCTACTTCGCGCGCGGCGGCCACCTGTGGGAGGTCGGAGCGCTGTTCGTGGCTCTTACTGGTTCGTTTCTGGTCTCGTATGTTCGTGCCAAGGCCGAGGCCATGGGCGTCGAGTGCAAGGTGGGTCTGGCCTCGCGGCCGGAGCGCGTCTTCGTGCTCTGCGTCGGCTTCGCCTTCGCCCGCTGGCACGTGCTGACCGTCATCGTGTATTTCCTGGCCGTGGTCAGCGCCTACACGGTGGTGCAGCGCATCCTGCACGTGCGCCGGCAGCTGCGCTCGCGGGCGGCGCAGAGCACCGTCTGAGCGCGCCGCTCGCGAGCGGCTTCTGCGGCCGGCGCCTGGCCCTTCCGGGCGGCGCCCAGTCGTGTGATATACTCGCCCGCGTTTGTGCAGTGGTTGCGGGCCGGCGACGGCCGCGCCAGCCTCAGATCATGACGGCGGCCAACGGCCGACCACAGTGGAGGTAGACCGATCTTGGGCAACCCAGTGCGAGTGGCGATCATCGGCGTGGGCAACTGTGCCTCGTCCTTCGTCCAGGGCGTCGAGTTCTACAAGAACGCGAAGAAGACAGACTTCGTCCCTGGGCTCATGCATCCCGT
>PMKX01000083.1 GCA_003158705.1 Actinomycetota bacterium | reverse complement strand
GGCCACTTCGTGCCCAACATCACCGTAGGGCCGCTCGTGGTGCAAGCGCTGGCGCCCATCGTACATGCCCACGAGGGCATACTGGACGTGCATCTCATGATCCAGCGGCCCGAGCTCTTCGTGGAGCGCTTTGCGGCCGCCGGCGCCGACCTGATCACGGTGCATCAGGAGGCCTGCCGGCATCTGCACCGCGTGCTTTCTCAGATCCGTGAGGCCGGAGCCGCGGCCGGGGTGGCTCTCAACCCGGCCACGCCGGTGGAGACTCTGGCTGAGGCACGCGCCTGGTGCGACATGGTGCTGGTGATGTCGGTCAACCCCGGCTTCGGCGGCCAAGAGCTCATTCCCACGTCGCTGGCCAAGCTGCGGAAGGCGCGTGCTTTCCTGCCAGCCACTGTCGCCCTGGAGGTGGACGGCGGCGTGGACTCCGGCAACATAGCCTCGCTCGTGGAGGCCGGCGCCAACGTGCTCGTGGCTGGCTCCAGCGTGTTCAGCACGGGCGATCCGGCCGAGCGCTTCCGCGAGCTTCAGGCGGCAGGGGCGGCCCAGTAGGGTGCTTCGGGCGCTGGCCAGGTGCCTGCTGAGGCTTGTGAGCGCACGAGCCCCTGTCGTATACTAGGTAAGAAGAAGTACAAAGTGGCTTCAGGGCGGGGTGAAAGTCCCCACCGGCGGTGAGAGCCCGCGACCCTCGCAAGAGGTTGACCAGGTGGAACTCCTGGGCCGACGGTCACAGTCCGGATGAGAGAAGACCACGACGATAGTCCAAGTGTCGTCGACCCTGGAGCTCTGCGCGCCAGGGTTTTTCTATGCGGGACGACACGTTCATGGCTGAGGCGCTCCGGCTGGCCGAGCGAGGCCGTGGCCTCACACACCCCAATCCGCTCGTGGGCGCCGTGCTGGTGGCCGACGGGCAGGTCGTGGGACGCGGCTGGCATCGCGGACCCGGCACCGACCACGCCGAGGCCGTCGCCCTGCGCGAAGCCGGCAAGCGAGCCGCCGGCGCCACCCTCTTCTGTACGCTCGAGCCCTGCAGTCACCACGGCAACACGCCGCCGTGTGCCGACGCTCTGCTGGCTGCCGGCATCAAGCGCGCCGTGGTCGCCTTGCGTGATCCCAACCCGCTCGTCGACGGCCGCGGCCTCGCCCGTCTGCGCGAGGGCGGCGTAGCGGTCGAACTGTTGGACGGCGCTGCGGCGGCTTCGGCTCAGCGCCAGAACGCGCCCTTCCTCAAGTTCGTGCGCAGCAGCCTGCCGCTGGTCACCTACAAGGCTGCTGTGTCGCTGGACGGCAAGGTAGCCGCGTCCGGCGGCGACGCACGCTGGATCTCGAGCGCGGCGAGCCGGCGCCGGGTGCATCGCCTGCGCGCCATGGTCGACGCCGTGATGGTCGGCGCCGGCACAGTGCGTCACGACGATCCCGAGCTCACTGTTCGCCTGTGGCCAGGGCGAAGTCCGGCGCGGGTCGTGGTAAGCCGTAGCGGCGGCCTGCCTCTGGACGCCAAGGTCGTGCGCAGCGCGCGCGAGGTGCGCACGCTGCTGCTGACCGGCGCGCCGTCGTCGCCTGCCAGCGCGGCTTTGGCTGCCGCCGGCGTCGAGATAGTGCCGCTGGCCGGCGGCATCCTGGAGGACGGGCTCAAGGAGCTGGCGCGCCGCGGCATGCTGGACGTGCTGTGCGAAGGCGGACCCACACTGGCAGCCGGCCTGCTGGCCGAGGGCCTTCTCGATCAGGTGACGCTGTTCGTGGCGCCCCTGGTCGTTGGTCGCGGGGCGCCGGATCTGTTCGCCGCTCCGGCGGTGAGCGAGATCGCCGAGGGCTGGCACCTGCACGACGTCGTCTGGCGGCGTGTCGGCGACGACATGATGGTGAACGGCCGCCTGGGGGAGAGCTAGATGTTCACAGGCATCGTCGAGGAAGTCGGTACCCTCCGATCGTTGACGGTCGGTACGCAGAGCGCCGTGGTCGAGGTGGGCGCACAGGCGGTGCTCGAGGGCACGGTCGTCGGCGACTCCATGCTCATCAACGGCGTCTGTCTTACGGTGACTTCGCTCGACGATCAGGGCTTGCGCGCCGACGTGCAGCCGGAGACCGTGCGACGCACCACACTGGTCGGCCTGCGCCCCGGTGCCGCACTCAACTTGGAGCGCGCCCTGACCATGCAGTCGCGCCTCGGCGGTCACATGGTGAGCGGTCACATCGACGGTGTCGGTCGCGTGCTCGCCGTCGCCGCAGAGGACAACGCCGTCGTGCTCACCGTA
Organism: Actinomycetota bacterium; assembly: GCA_003158705.1. Classification (GTDB taxonomy): domain Bacteria; phylum Actinomycetota; class Thermoleophilia; order UBA2241; family UBA2241; genus FEN-672. The sequence goes on along the minus strand of PMKX01000083.1, from coordinate 7,765 downwards.
CAAGCTCCCGAGAGCGTCGCGCGCCTGAGCGTCGACCAGGGCTCCGTGGCGCTCGACGGCGTCAGCCTGACGATCGTCAATGTCGAGGCGGAGCGCTTGCGCCTGGCTCTCATCCCGCACACGGCCTCGGTCACGACCCTTGGTCGCCTGCGGCAAGGCGACGACGTGAACCTCGAAGCGGACGTGATCGCCAAGTATGTGTATGCCTTCCTGGAGCGGCGCAAGCCGGCTCCAGGCCTTACCTGGGACAAGCTAGCCGAAGCGGGGTTCGTATGAACGGCAGTGTCGATAGCGGAGGCTTCACCATCGAGGCTCCGTGCCCGGCGCCAGACGACGCCGATGGGCAGAACGCGACCAACACACGGTCGTTTGCGACCATCGAGGAAGCGCTCGCCGACCTGCGCGACGGCAAGATGGTCGTCGTGTGCGACGATGCCGACCGCGAGAACGAGGGTGACTTGACGCTGGCGGCCGAGTTCGCGACTCGCGAGACGATCAACTTCATGGCCACCCACGGCCGCGGGCTCGTCTGCCTGGCGCTGGCGCCGGAGCGCTGTGCCGAGCTCGACCTCCATCCGATGGTGGCCCACAACCAGGCGCGCTTCGAGACTGCCTTCACGACCTCGATCGAAGCGCGCGAGGGCGTCACGACCGGCATCTCGGCGGCCGACCGCGCCCACACCATCCAGGTGGCCATAGACCCGCTGTCGCGGCCTGGCGACCTAGTGCAGCCGGGACACGTGTTCCCGCTCATGGCCAAGCCGGGCGGTGTGCTCGAACGCACGGGCCAGACCGAGGCCGGCGTCGACTTGGCACGACTGGCCGGCCGCACCCCCGCAGCGGTGATCTGCGAGGTGATGAACGAGGACGGCACCATGGCGCGGGTGCCCGACCTGATCCCATACGCCGCCCGGCATCACCTCAAGCTCATCACTGTCGCCGACCTCATCAAGTATCGGCGCCGCACCGAGAAGCTGGTGCGTCGCGAGGCAGTGGCGACGCTGCCGACCGTCTTTGGCGACTTCGTTGCCATCGGCTACGAATCCGTGCTCGACGGTGGCCATCATCTGGCGCTGGTCAAGGGCGACGTGAACGGCAAGCAGGACGTGCTCGTGCGCGTGCACTCGGAGTGCCTCACGGGTGACGTCTTCGGCTCACTGCGCTGCGACTGTGGCGAGCAGCTGGCCGAAGCGATGCGGCGCATCGACAAGGAGGGCTCGGGCGTGGTCCTCTACATGCGCCAGGAGGGCCGCGGTATCGGCCTGCTGAACAAGCTCAAGGCCTACGCCCTGCAGGAGCGCGGACGCGACACGGTCGAAGCCAACCTGGAGCTCGGCTTTCCGGCCGACCTGCGCGACTACGGCATCGGCGCCCAGATCCTCGTCGACCTCGGTCTGTCGACCATCCGCACGATGACCAATAACCCCAAGAAGGTCATCGCCCTGGAAGGCCACGGCTTGACTATCACGGAACGCGTACCCATCGAGGTGGCGCCACAGAGCGAGAACCTCGCCTACCTGCGCACAAAGCGCGACAAGCTCGGGCACCTGCTCGAGCACGAGGCACTGGCCTCCGACCAAGGCGTCGAGGGCTAGAGCGGCACTGGACCAACACCCGACACAAGGAGTCGCGACGAGATGACCACTTTCGAAGGCAAACTGGGCGGCAAAGGCCTGCACTTCGGCGTCGTGGTGGGCCGGTTCAACGAGCTCATCTCACGGCAGCTGCTGGACGGCGCGCTGGACAACCTCAGGCGCCACGACGTGAACGAGGCCGACGTCGACGTCGCCTGGGTACCGGGCGCGTTCGAGATACCGCCGGTGGCGCAGCGTATGGCGGCCACCGGTCGCTACGACGCCGTGGTGTGCCTGGGCGCCGTCATCCGCGGTGGAACGCCGCACTTCGAGTACGTAGCCGCCGAGGTCGCCAAGGGCATCGCCAAGGTCGGTCTCGACAGTGGTGTGCCCGTCGTGTTCGGCGTGCTCACGACCGACACGGTGGAGCAAGCGATCGAACGCGCCGGCACCAAGGCGGGCAACAAGGGGTGGGCCGCGGCGACGACGGCGCTCGAGATGGCAAACCTGGTGAAGGCTTTGCCGCGGAAGACGAAGAGTGCCTGAGGTGGGGAGGAGCTAGAGGGCCTTCTGGACGCGGCCTGACTTCAGGCACCGAGCACAGACGTAGGCGTTCTGTGGGCGGCCGTCCACGACCACGCGGACACGCTGCAGATTGGGCTCGAAGCGACGCTTGGTGGCACGGTTCGAGTGGCTGCGATTGTTGCCCATGGCGGGTGCTTTACCACACGTGACACAGACCTTGGACATGGGGTATCCCTCAGCTTGATTCGGTAGCGGGGCGACATTATGCTACAGGCGACCCCACAAAGCAAACCCCGGCTCCCCGAGGCTGCCGCGGAGTCACGTCCCGCGCGAGGTGTTATGCCCGGCTTCCGCAAAGAGATGTCGATCCTCGAGGCGCTGGAGCTTCACCCCCAGGCGCGCCAGGTCTTCGAGCAGCACGGCATGACGTGCTGTCTTTGCATGGGCGCCACCTCGGAGTCCGTCGAGGCCGGAGCGATCATGCATGCGGTCGACCCGGAGACGGTGGTCGAAGAGCTCAACCGTCTCCCAGACGACCGCTCCTGAGCGGTGCGGTCCTCGGTGCCCAGTCCCACGAGCCAGCAACCCGAGCCGGGGCCTCGCGTACAAGGCGAGGTCACGGTCTCTGACCTCGTGCTCGCCAAGCTCGCGGGGCAGGCGGCGCGCACCACCTACGGAGTGGTGGCCATGCACCGTTCACCGATGCGCACGTTGGCACGCGCCTTTCGCGGCTCACTCACCGACGGCGTCGAGGTCGATGTCGACGGCGGTCAAGCCCGATTCGCACTGCATGTGGTCATGGAGCGCGGCATCAATCTGGCGCAGGTGACCGCCAACCTGCAGGAGCAGGTCCGCTATCAGGTCGAGCACTACGGCGGCATGCCCGTCAGTGAGGTCAGCGTCAGCGTCGAGGACTTGCACGAGTGAACGTACGCGCCACTGCCCTGCAACTCGTGCGCGGCGCCCTCGTCGCGCTCGAGGCCGAGCGCTCACTGATCAACGACCTGAACGTCTACCCGGTGCCCGACGGCGACACCGGCACCAACCTTGCCCTCACCGTGCGCGCCGTGGTGGAGGAGGTCGAGGCCTGCGAGGAGGACGACCTCGCCGGCTTGGCGGGCGCGGTCACCAAAGGCTCGCTGATGGGCGCTCGTGGGAATTCGGGGGTGATCCTTTCGCAGATCGTGCGCGGCGCCTGCGAGGTGCTCGGCAGCGCGCCGGCCGTGGGCGCACAAGAGTTCAAGAAGGCCCTGCATGAGGCGTCGGCGGCCGCCTACCGCGCCGTCAAGCAGCCGGTCGAGGGCACCATGCTCACCGTCGTGCGCGAGATGGCTGCCGCTGCACAAGCGGTCCCCGACTCCGCCGGTGTTGCCGAGCTCGGCATGATCGTCGAGCAGGCAGGCCGCGCGGCGGTCGAACGCACCACGGAACAGCTCGACGCCTTGCGTCAGGCAGGGGTCGTGGACGCCGGCGGGTATGGCCTGCTCGTCCTCTTCCGCGGCGTNNTACCGCTACTGCACGAGCTTCCTCCTCAAAGGCGACGGTCTGCATGGCCAGGAACTGGAGGACTATCTGGCACCCCTCGGTGACAGCGCCCTGGTGGTCGGTGACGAGCACATGCTCAAGGCGCACGTGCACACCGACGACCCGGGCGTGGTCCTCAGCCACGCGGTCACACTAGGCGCTCTCAGCGAGGTCGAGATCAACGACATGCACCAGCAGACCAAAGAGCGAGATGCGCGGCTCAGGAGCGCCGGCCGGCCTACGGGCACGGTGGCTGTAGCAGTGGTAGCGGGCGAGGGTAACAAACAGCTCTTCCGCACGCTTGGCGTCCACGCGGTCGTCGACGGTGGCCAGTCCATGAACCCGAGCGCCGCGCAGCTTCTCGAGGCCATCGACGGTCTGGGGGCCGACCAGGTAGTGGTGCTGCCCAACAACGGCAACGTCATCCTTACCGCCGAGCAAGCCGCCGGCATGAGCGACCGCCACGTCGCGGTCGTGCCCGCCGGCTCCATCCCCGCCGGGCTGGCCGCCATGGTCGCTTTCGACGGGGCGGCCGACGCTGCCGACAACGCCCGCGCCATGGAGGCCGCGCTGATTGGTGTGCGCAGCGCCGAGATAACCCACGCCGTGCGCGATTCGGAGCTCGACGGCGTGGTGGTCGCGCAGGGCCAGGTCATCGGTCTGGTCGACGGCACACTGGTGGCTGCCGGCGACGACCTGCTGGCCGTGTTCAAGGCAGTGGTCGAGGAGTTCGCCAGCCGTCAGCCGGAGATCGTCACCGTACTCACCGCTCTGAACGGCTCACAGGTGTCCGTCGCAGAGCTCGAGGCTTCGGCGCGTGCCGCTTGCCCAAACGCCGAGATCGAGTTCCACATAGGCGGACAGCCCCTGTACCCGATCCTGGCCAGCGCGGAATGACCAGCCTGACGCTGCGGAACACGGCCATCGTCGTCGACTCTACCTGCGATCCTCCGCCGGGGTTCTTTGAACAGGAGGGCATCTTCCTCGTGCCGCTCACCGTCCACTTTGGCGATGAGACGTATCGCGACCAGGTCGACCTGACGCATGACGAGTTCTTCGCCAAGCTCGAGGCGTCGGCCGTGCTACCCACCACCTCGCAGCCGACGATCGCCGAGTTCCAGCGCTGCTACGCTGAGGCGACCGCCACCTACGAGCACGTTCTCTCCCTGCACCTCTCGCGCAAGCTGAGCGGCACGATGCAGGCAGCCGAAGCCGCAGCGACGGACCTTGCGGCTGTGGAGGTCATCGACACGCACACCGTGTGCACGGCCATCGCGCTGCTGGTCGAGCGCTTGCGCACTCGCTTGCGAGACGGCATCGACCACGCCGAGGCGCGTGCCTACATCGATCGGTACTGTGCCAACAGTCACACACTCATTCACGCCGACACGCTGGAGTACTTGCGCCGCGGAGGCCGCATCGGCGCCGCGGCCTCGGTGGTGGGCGGACTGCTCGGCATTCATCCCGTCATCCAGGTCGCCAACGGCGAGGTCGCACCGTACGCCAAGGCGCGCGGCTTTCACAAGGCGCGTGCGGCAATGCTCGAGTATCTCGATTCCCACTCGACCGCGCAGGACCAGTTGTACGTGGGCCTCGTCGACGCCAAGGCGGACCCTGCGGTGCTCGTATCCTTGAGCGAGCAGATCGTCGACCTGCGGCCGAACGCCCAGATCCTGATGACTGGGCAGGTGGGCGCTGTCGTGGGTACGCACATCGGTCCGGGAACGCACGCGTACTGCATGATCGTGGAGTGAGCGAGGCGCGGCTTCCGGTAGCCTTCGCCGGCGGTCGGTCCCAGAAGCGGCCGCAGCCCACCCGACTCTCGTTCGACCCTGCACTGTTCGCTCGACCCGTGGCCGAGATCAGCGGCGTGGCACGCCAGACGGCGCGCCGTCTGGCCAGTCTCGGTCTGGTGACCGTGGCCGATCTCATTGCTCACTATCCGCGTCGCTACGAGGACTATCGCGACCGCAAGCGCATCACCGAGCTGAAGGTGGGCGAGGAGGCGACCGTGCGCGGCACTGTCCGCAGTGTGGTCAGCGAGCGCACCATGCGCAAACGGGTGGCGGTCGTGCGCGCCGCGGTCAGTGACGACACAGGCACGATCGAGGCTTGCTGGTACAACCAGCTGTACCTGGGCAAGCTCCTCGTCGAGGGCATGATCTTGAGCCTGCGCGGCTCCTACAGACCACAACGCGGCCGCGCGACCTTCGTGGTCAAGTCGCACGAGATCCTCGACGAAGAGAGCGACCTCGTGCACACGGAGGGCTTCGTACCCGTCTACCCGGCCAGCGAGCAGGTGTCCGCGCGCCTCCTGCGCACGGTGCTGCACGGCGTGCTGCCGCTGAGCCGCCGGCTACCCGACCCGCTGCCGGCGCGCCTGCGCGTCAGCGAGCGCCTGCCCAGCAAGGCGGATGCCGTGACGGCTGTGCATCAGCCGCGCTCGCCGGATGAGGCTCGTGAGGCACGAGCCCGCTTGGTGCTCGAGGAGCTTCTCCTCATGCAGGTCGGGCTGCTCCTGCACAGAGCCCGCGAACGCCGGCGAGCCAAGGCCCCCGCACTGGCGCAGCAGGCCGCTCTGCGCGAGCGCTTCGTGAGCGGCCTGCCCTTCGCGCTCACGCAGGAGCAGCTCGAGGCCCTGGCCGAGATCGACGCAGATCTTGGCCACAGCGATCCCATGCGCCGCCTTCTGCAGGGCGATGTGGGCTCGGGCAAGACCGTGGTCGCCTTCGCCGCCCTGCTGCGCGCGGTAGGGGAGGGCCGTCAGGGCGCCATCATGGCGCCCACGGAGACGCTGGCCGAGCAGCACGCGCAGACCGCTGCCGAGCGCATCGGCACACTCGCAACGGCTGAGCTGCTCACGGCGCGCCTGAGCACGTCTCAACGGCGCGCTGCCCTGCAGCGCATCGCCACGGGCGAGGCGCAGATCGTCATCGGCACTCATGCGCTCCTGCAAGGCGACGTCGCCTTCCACGACCTGGCTGTGGTGGTCGTCGACGAGCAGCATCGCTTCGGCGTGAGCGCACGTGACCGGCTGGCGCGCAAAGCCGGCGCAAGCCGCAAGGCGCCCCACATGCTGTACATGACCGCCACGCCCATCCCGCGCACTCTGGCGCTCACCGTCTACGGAGACCTCGACGTGAGCACGATCGCTGCCGGCCCCCAGGGACGCAGCCCGGTGGTGACGCGCCTTGTGGACGAGTCGCGCCGGGCAGACGGCTACGAGTTCGTGCGCAAGCAGCTCGATCGCGGGCGGCAAGTGTACGTCGTATGCCCCGCGATCGAAGAGTCGGAGTCGATCCAAGCGGCGACCGCGGTCGCCGAGGCCGAACGGCTGGCCGGCGGCGAGTTCCGTGACTATCGCGTGGCCGTCCTGCACGGGCAGCTGAAGCCGGCACGGCGGGAGCAGACGATGGCCGCCTTCAAGGCCGGCGATGTGCGCGTCCTGGTGGCCACGACGCTGGTCGAGGTGGGCATCGACGTACCCAACGCGACCGTGATGATGGTCGAGGGCGCCGACCGCTTCGGCCTGGCCCAGCTGCATCAGCTCCGTGGCCGCGTCGGCCGCGGCGAGGCGCGCTCATACTGTTTGCTCTTCTCTCAAGCGGAAGGGCCGAGCGCGCAAGCGCGCCTGGCTGCCCTTCTGGAGACGACGGATGGCTTCGCCCTTGCCGACCGTGACCTGGAACTTCGTGGCGAAGGTCAGCTGTTCGGGTCTCGGCAGGCAGGCGCGGTAGACCTGAAGCTGGCCCGTCTGGCGCGCGACCGGGAAGCGTTGCTGCGCGCACGCACGCTCGCCGCCGCTCTTCTCCAAGACGACCCTAGGCTTGCCAAGCCGGTCAACCGTCCGCTGGCCGGCGCCGTCGAGGCGGCCTTCGGCGGCGAGCTGGCCTGGCTGCTCAAGGCCTAGTCGGCGACCGTCGCGGCCTGCGTATACTGGGTGCCATGAAGACAGCGGAGATCATCGCCACACACACCAACACCGATTTCGACGCTTTCGCTGCCATGGTCGCCGCGCGCAAGCTGTACCCCGTCGCACATGTCTGCCTGGGCAAGGCCGTGAACCGCAACGTGCGCGAGTTCCACAACCTCTACGCCGAGCAGATCGTCACCATCGACCCCGCCGACGTGGATCTCGACAG
>PMKX01000227.1:460-10966 GCA_003158705.1 Actinomycetota bacterium | reverse complement strand
GCAGAGCCGTTGCTGCTGGCCGCCCGACAGGGCGAGGCCCGGCTCCTTGAGCTTGTTCTTGACCTCTTCCCAGAGAGCGCCGCGCTTGAGGGCGTCCTCGACGCGCTCGGAGAGTTCCGAGCGCGACAGCTTGAAGTGCATTCTCAGCCCGTAGGCGATGTTGTCGAACACGGTCATGGGGAAGGGGCTGGGCTTCTGGAAGATCATGCCCACGCGCCGGCGCAGGCTCAGCAGATCGGTGCCCGAGGCGAGGATGTTGTGACCGTCGAGCAACACCTCGCCGCTCGCCTTCTGGTCGCGGTAGAGCTCGTAGATGCGATTGTAACAGCGCAGGTGCGTCGATTTGCCGCAGCCCGACGGACCGATGATGGCGGTGACCCGGTGCTCCTTGATCTCGAGGTGGTTGCCGAACAGCGCCTGCTGCTTGCCGTAGAAGAAGTCGAGATCGCGCACCGACAGCTTGCTGGGCAGCGCATCGAACTCGGTCGCCGAGTCGTGTCCTGTGGGGGTCACCTCGAGACGCGGCGGCAAGGGCCGTTCGCTCTCGACCGCGTTCTCGGCGCCCGGGTCGATCCTGTCCATGATGTCTACCATTCCTTGCCTCGCTGAAAAAGAAGCCGGGTGACGACGTTGACGCCCAGTACCGCGACGATGATCAGCAGCGCTCCTCCCCAGGCGAGCTGCACCAGGTGCGAGTACGGCTGCTGCGAGAGGTCGAAGATGGTCTTGGTGAGGTTCGGCGTGGGGCCGCCGAAATACCCCTTCAGCCCGCCCATCCAGTACTGGCTGGAGAGGGCCGTGAACAGCAGCGGCGCCGTCTCGCCGCCGACGCGTACCACGGCCAGGATGCCGCCGGTGAGCAGACCCGCCTTAGCCGCCCGACAGACGACGCCCAGCGTCGCCTTCCAGCGCGGCGCGCCCAGGGCCAACGCCGACTCGCGCAGCTCGTTAGGCACCAGGTTGAGCATGTCCTCGGCGGTGCGCGCCATCACCGGCAGCATGATAAAGGCCAGGGCCGCCGCCCCAGCCAAGCCCGAGTAGTGGTGCTGCGACATCACCAGAAGGCCGTAGGCGAACACGCCGACGACGATCGAGGGCACACCCATCATCACGTTGGCCACCAGGCGGATAGCCGTCGCTACGCGGCCGTCGCGGCCGAACTCGGCCAGGTAGATGGCGGCAAAGAACCCCAGCGGGATGCCCATGAGCGCGGCCACGCAAGTGATCACCAGGGTGCCCACGATGGCGGGACCGAGGCCGCCACCGCTGCCACCGGGCGTAGGTGGGGTCTGCGTGAAGAAGCTCCAGTTGATGGCGCCGATGCCGCGCCGCACGACCACGTAGAGGATGAGAGCCAAGGCAGTGATGCCCACCGTGGCGCCGACCCAGGCGACGACCTTGACGACGATGTCGGTCACCCGCCGACGGGTCACCGAGCGACGCTTGGGCGTCATGCCCGACCTCCCATCCGGCGGCGCGCGCGCCGCAGCCACAGATGCGCCAGGAGCTGGAACACGCCCGTGATGACGAACAACACCAACCCCAGCTCGATCAGGGCGCTACGCTGCAGCGAGTCCGTCGCCTCGGCGAAGGTGTTAGCCAGGGTCGAGGTGATGGTGTTGCCGGTGCCGAAAAGCGACTTCTGCATGTCGTAGGTCTGGCCGATGAGGAAGGCCACCGCCATGGTCTCGCCCAAAGCCCGGCCCAGACCGAGGAAGAACGCGCCTACGATGCCGCTCAAGCCGTAGCGCAGGCTCACCTTGCGCGTCACCTCCCAGGTGGTCGAGCCCATGCCGTAGCCGGCCTCCTTGACCACCTGGGGGACCATGCGCAGCACATCGCGCGCCACCGCCGTTATGAACGGCAGCACCATCAGGGCAAGGACGAGGCCGGCCGTGAGGAAGCCCAGACCCATGGGCGGACCCTGGAAGAGCCACAACTTGCCCAGGAACGTGCTTTGGATCCAGGGCTCCACGTGGTTGCTCATGATGGGCACCAGCACCAGGAAGCCCCAGAGGCCGAAGACGATGCTGGGCACGGCCGCCAGCAACTCGATGGCCGTGCCTACGATGCGGCTCAACCACGGCGGCGCCAGCTCCACGAGCAACAGGGCGATGACCAGCGCCAGCGGCACGGCGAGGACCATGGCGATGACGGTGGTGTAGAACGTGCCATACAGGGCAGTCACGGCGCCGTAGTGGCCTGCCGTCGTGTCCCACGCCTTGCTCCAGAGGAAGCCGACGCCGAACTTCTTGATGGACGGCCACGAGTCGATGATGAGCACGGCGAACATGGCCGCCATGAGCAGTGCGACTACCATGCCGCAAGCCGTGGTGAAGGCACGGAACGCCGGGTCGGCGTACCGGCGGTGCCTGATGCGCCGCAGCACCTTCATGGCTCCCGGCGGGCCGGCCGGCACGCCCGGCGCGTTCATTTCGACGCTACTCACTGCTCCTGCCCCCAGAGACAGTCGCTTGTAGATCTGGGCAGTACCGCGCCGGTCCCCGCCGAGGTCACGGAAGCGGGGACCGGCGCGGTCCTCACGCGAGCCGCGCCAACGGCGGGCTCGCGGTCATGGGTCGGCTCAGCCGGCAGGCCAAACCGGCGTGCCGCTGATGGTCACGGTCTCCCAGAGCTTCTCCACCAACTTGTAGACCTTAGGCGGAATGGGCACGTAGTTGAGAGCCTGAGCCGCGGCGCCGCCGTTCTTGTACGCCCAGTCGAAGAACGTGAGCATCTGGCCGGCGCGAGCCGCGTCCTGCTGCTGCTGCTGGATGAGGATGAACGAGGCGCCGGTGATGGGCCACGTCGTGGGGCCGGGCTCGTTGACGAGTGCCAGGGCGAACCCAGGCGCCTTCTTCCAGTCGGCGTTGCCGGCCGCGGCGGCAAAACCCTCGAGCGCCGGCGAGACGAACTTGCCGTCCTTGTTCTGGAGCTGCGTCCAAGTCATGGCGTTCTGCGTGGCATACGTGTACTCGACGTAGCCGATGGAGCCGGTGACCTGCTTGACGCTGGCGGCCACGCCGTCGCTGCCCTTAGCGCCCACGCCGACGGGCCAGTTGACCTCGGTGCCGGCACCCACCGTCCAGATGGAAGGAGCGGCGTCGGTGAGGTAGCTCGTGAAGATCCAGGTGGTGCCGGAGCCGTCCGAGCGGTGCACGACGCTGATGGCTGTGGACGGCAGGCTCAAGCTGGGGTTCACGGCCTTGATGGCCGGGTCGTCCCACTTGGTGATCGTGCCCATGTAGATCTTGGCCACCAGGTCGGGCGTGAGCTTCAGATCGCCGGCACTCACGCCCGGCAGGTTGACGATCAGGACGCCACCGCCGACGCACAGCGGGAACTGCACCAGGCCGTTGGTCTTCAGGTCTGCCTCAGTGAGCGGCGCGTCCGAGGCGCCGAAATCGACTGTCTTGGCCTCGATGGCTGAGATGCCACCGCCGGACCCGATCGCCTGGTAGTTGAGCTTGATGCCGTTCAGGCCCGCGTAGTCGGAGCCCCACTTCGAGTAGAGGGGGTACGGGAAGGTGGCGCCGGCGCCGATGATGGTGTCTGCCGCCGGGGCCTTGCTGCCGGAGGCGCCCTTGCTGCCGCAAGCCGCCAAGCCCACCGTCGCTACCACAAGCGCGAACACGGCAAGAACCAACCATGAGCGCGTGCCCGCCAAGCCTCGTGCCTTAATCATGAGGTCCTCACTTTCACTGTTTCCCTGGACGTGTGGAGGCGCTCTGCGCCACCTTGAGGCACGTTACCGGGCGGCTGTTAGCGAACGGTTAGCGCGCAGTCAGTCTTGTGCGAGAAGCCAAAGCGGCGCTCGCCGCGCCGGCCCGAAGGCCTGAGCGCGGCGAGCGCCTGTATGGTGCCCTTGCCAGCCGTGGCGCGCGAGGGGGCGGCGCGCCGGCTAGCGGTCAGGAGCGGCGGGTATCCGTCCGTTGCGCGAGGCGTAGCACGGCGGCGAGGATCGGGGGGCCCACAGGGCACGGGTGGGCCGCACCGGGTCCGTTCACACACGCCAGGGAAGGGGCGACGCCGCACATCATCGTCTCGGGAAGAACACCCGCCACTGGTCCCGCGAGCCGCCTTTACCAGGCGGCCTTGCCGCCGGCCTTGACCTGCTTATGCCAGACGCTTTCCACCGAGCCGTACACCTTCGACGGGATCGGCACGTACTGCAGACTGGCCGAGTCGCTGATGGCCTTGCTGCTCTTGTAGCCCCAGTCGAAGAACTTGAACATCGCGTGGGCCGTCGAGTAGTTCGACGTGCTCTTCTTCACCAGGAGGAACGTGGCGCCGGCGATGGGCCAGGCGTTCGCGCCGGACTCGTTGACGCAGACGGTGTAGAAGCCGTTGGAAGCCGACCACTTGGCCTTGGACATGGCGGCCTTGAAGCTGCCCGCCGAAGGCAGCACCCAGCCGCCGGACTTGTCCTTCATCTGCGTGTAGGCCATGTGGTTCTGCTTGGCGTAGGAGTACTCGATGTAGCCGATGGAGTTCGCGTCCTTCTGCACGAGCGAAGCGACGCCCTCGCTACCCTTGCCGCCGATACCGGTGGGCCAGCTGCCCGTCTTGTCGGCCCACGGCCACGACGACACGGCCTGCAGGTAGTGGGTGAAGATCCACGTGGTGCCGGAACCGTCGGAACGGTGGACGGCCACGATAGACGAGCTGGGAAGACTCAGCCCGGGGTTGAGCGACTTGATGCGTGAGTCGTTCCACTTGGTGATCTTCTTCATGTAGATGTCGGCCAGCACGGCGCCCGTGAGCTTTAGACGCCCGGCACCGACGCCGGAGATGTGGACGATGGGCACCACGCCGCCGGAGGTCATGGGGAACTGCACCAGGCTGTGCGAGTTGAGGTCGGCGAGCTGCAGCGGCGCGTCCGTGCCGCCGAACATCACGGTGCCGCCCTCGATGGCCGAGATGCCACCGCCGGAGCCGATGGGCTGGTAGTTGATCTTCACGCCCGTAGCCGACTGATAGTCCTTCGCCCACTTAGCGTACAGGGGGTAGGGGAAGGTCGCGCCGGCCCCGGTCACCGTGATGGCAGCCAGAGCCGATCCGGCGACCACGAGTGACGCCAACACTGCGAGCGCGACGCATGCCAGTAGAGTGCCTGCTTTTGTCTGTGCCCATTTCATATGACCGTCTCCTGTTCCTTTCCTTCGCTTCCTTGCGACTGCACAGCCGGCCCGGCCGACTGCAGCACCACGCTAGCCCGCGAGTGTCAAAGCAAGGTGAAGGACGAGTAAGAGCGAGAAGAATGTCCCGTGAGAAGTACCTGATGTTGCCGCTAGGCGAGCGCTAACCTGCCTGCGGCGGCGCTCTAGTCGAGCGGCAAGTGGATCCTGAACGTGCTGCCCTGGCCGGGCGTGCTCTCGACCGAGACGCGGCCGCCGTGGGCCTGAGCGATGTGCTTGACGATGGCCAAGCCGAGGCCGGTGCCGCCCAGGTCGCGGCTGCGCGCCTTGTCGACCCGGTAGAAGCGCTCGAACAAGCGCGGCAGGTGCTCGCGNNTGGACGCTGCTGCCAGCCGGGCTGTACTTGATGGCGTTGTCGACGAGGTTGACCACGGCCTGCTCGAGCAGCGGCGGGTTGATGTTGGCCAGCTGGCCGCAGAGACCCTCGAGCTCGAGGGTGATGTTCTTGGCCTCCGCCTTGGCCGCGCAGACCTCGGCGGCCACGTGGAGCACGTCGTCGATGCTGCCTTCCTCACGGACGATGGGCCGGCCCTCGTCGCTCATCTCCAGGGCCGACACACTGAGGAGGTCCTCGATGATCGAGTTGAGCCGGTCGGCCTGGCCGGCGATGATGCGCACGAAGCGGGCGGCGTCGTCGCGCTCCTCGAGGGCGCCGTCCAAGAGCGTCTCGGCGAAGCCCTTGATGGACGTCACCGGCGTCTTGAGCTCGTGGGAGACGTTGGCGACGAAGTCGCGGCGCACGCCCTCGAGGCGCTTGAGGCGCGTGATGTCGTTGAGCACCACGACGGCGCCGCGCAGCCCGCCGGCGGCGCCGCGCAGCACGGTCCCGTGCGCCTGCAGCACGCGCTCGTCATGGCCCACGCGCAGCCCCATCTCGCCCTCCACCGGCTCAGCGCTGGTCACGGCCTTGGCCACAAAGCCCTGCAGCTCCGGGTTGCGCACGACCTCTTGGATGGTGCACCCGACCGCCTCCGCCGGGGTGATGCCGAGCAGCGTGGCGGCGGCCTCGTTGACGGCGATCACCCGCTCCTCGCCGTCCACCGCCACTACACCCTCCACCATGCTCGAGAGCACGGCCTCGCGCTCGTTGCGCTCGCGCGTCATGCTGCGGACCTTCTCGTTGAGCTCGGCGGCCATGCGGTTCAGGCTCTCCGCCACACGGGCGAACTCCTCCGTCTTGGGCACCAGGAGCTTGTGGCTCAGGTCGCCGGCGGCGAAGGCCTCAGCGCCCGCGCTGATGACACGCATCTGCCGGCTGAGGCGACGCGACACGTACAGTGCGATGAGCGCCGCCACAAGGGCTACGACGACGGCGCTCACGACGATGCGCCGATACAGCGAGTCCAGGGCCTCGTTCACGGTAGTCAGCGGGATGGCGGTGCGGATGACGGCTGCCACGCCGGAGGCGTCACGCACCGGAATGGCCACGTACATCAAGTTTTCGTTCAGCGTGGTGCTGAAACGGATGTCACGGCCGACGCGGCCCGCGAAGGCCGTCTTCACCTCCGGGCGGTCGGCGTGGTTCTCCATGCCGGCCGGCGACAGGTCCGACTCGGCCAGCACCGTGCCATCGCGGGCGATAACCGTGATGCGCGTGCCCGAGGCCGTGCCCAGCTTGGTGACCAGCGCTTCGAGGCTGGATGCGTTCGCCGGCGAGAGCTGGTCGCCGATCTGCGCCTGGACCAGCTGGGCGCGCGCCTGCAGATCGCTCTCGGTGTGAGAGATGTAGAAGGTATGTGCCGAACGCACGGCGAGCAGACCCAAGGCGGCCGTGCTCAGGATGATGACGACCAGGTAGCCCGCGTAGAGCCTGGTGAACAGGTGCGGTCTACGCACGGGTCACTCGTCGTGCAACCTGTACCCCACACCGCGCACCGTCTCGATGTAGGCGCCCACGCAGCCGAGCTTGCGCCGCAACGACACGATGTGCACGTCCACTGAGCGGTCGGTCACGAAGCGATCGGCGATGAATGAGTCGTCTCCTTGCGCAGCATCGACTATCTGCTGACGAGTAAACACCCAACCCGGCCGCTTCGCCAGAAACAGAAGCACACGGAACTCGGTGGCCGTGAGCTCCACCGGTACGTCTTTGACATACACCTGATGGCGGCCGGGGTGGATGGCCAGGTCGCGGATGCGCAGCACTGCCTCGTCGTCGCCGGCCTCAGCCGTGCCTCGCCGCAACACCGCCCTCACGCGAGCCGAGAGCACACGTGGGCTGAACGGCTTGGTGACGTAGTCGGCCGCCCCCAGCTCGAGACCGGTGACGATGTCGGCCTCACCGCCCTTGGCGGTGAGCATCACGATGGGGATGTGCTGGGTCTTGGGGTCGCTCTTGAGGCGCCGGCACACCTCGAGCCCGTCCACGCCCGGCAACATGAGGTCCAAGATGACCAGATCGGGCATCTTGACGCGCGTGGCCGCCAGGGCGTCTTCCCCTGTGCCCACGCCGACGACGTTGTACCCCTCCTTGGCCAGGTTGTAGTTGACCAGCTCGAGGATCTCTTGCTCGTCGTCGACCACGAGAATGCTTTCTCTGGCCATCACCCTCCTTGCAGGCACGTCTCCCTCGCCGACGCGCACACGGTCAGTATAGCCAGGGTTTGTTAGAAGTTGGTGAGCGCTTTGGGCTCGCGCAGGCGTCATGGCCGGCCACCCGTGAGGTCGACCAGTTGCGTGCCGAGCGTCATGCGGCGACGCAGAGTCACCAGCGTGCCGGTAGCGATGAGCGTCAGCGCCGCCTCCATCGTCACCGACTGCAGCCAATCGTCATGGCCCCGCCCGGATCGGCCTGACTTGCCGGTGCCGGCGAGCGTCATGTCGCCTTGGACTCCGAACGCGGACCGCCGCCGCGTGGGCGAGAGCACCGACGCGCCGGCCAGGGCGCCGGCGGCCGTGCCGCCGGACCCGGCTCGCGAAGAGTCGGCGCCGGCCCGCCACGCCTGCAAGTAGGGGTACGGGTCGATCGGCGCGCCACCGTGCGGGTGGATCTCGAAGTGCAGGTGCGGTCCCGTGGCGTCGCCGGTGGCGCCCACGTAGCCGATCACGTAGCCGGCCGTCACGTCCTGGCCCGCATGCAGGCCTGGGGCATAGCGGCTGAAGTGGCAATAGAGAAACCGGTCGCCGGCAGCCGCGGTGAGGAACAGTTCGATGCCGCCGATGCCGCCGTGATCCATGCTCGAGATGCGGCCGTCCAGGACGGCCACCACCGGCGTGCCGGCGGCGGCGGCGATGTCGATGCCTTGGTGCAGGTGACCCTTGCGCTGCGCGTGCCAGTCGTCGACAAAGGAGTAGCTGCCGTTGACCGGAAACAGGGCGCCGGGGAAGCGCGCCAGTACCGCGGTGGGCGCCGGCGGGGCGGCCGCCATGGGGGTGGCAGCCGCAGATGTTCCGGCCTGCGCCGACCCCGAGTCCTTGCTCTGCGCGTGCGACCCCGTCGCAGAAGTGCCGGACGAGTGCGTCGAGCCGGACGACTGCGGCTTGCTCGGCTTGCCGGCGTCGCTGGGCTTGGCCGTAGGTGTCGGCTTCGGCGACGGCTGCGGCACCGGCTGCGGATCGGGAGCCGCCGACGCCTGCGCGAGCAGGCCGCTGAGCGAATACCGCCGCGCCTGCGCCCGGGCCTGGCCGACTATGAGCACGGCCCCCGCTTGCAGGCCATCCCTGGCTTGGCTCAGCCGCAAGCGCAAGCCTGTGACCTCCGCCATGGGCGAGGGCGACGTCGTCGTGACTGCCGTCTGCAGGACCGTGAGCGTGCCCACGCTGGGGATCACGATCGGGCTGGACGCGGGGTCCACCGGCGTGCCGTTGACGGCCAGCCCTTGGACGGCGCTGCCGGCGGTGCCGGCGTCGGCCGACTCGCGGCCCACGCCGGCGTCGGCCACCACAGAGATCTCGTCGGCTGTGACCAGACCGTGCAGCAGGCTGACGTTGGTGAGCGTCGCATCGGCATGCGACACCAGTCCGGTCCCTACCAGAAACGAGGCTGTCGAGGCCGAGCCGTGGGCGAAATCGACCGGCGCCTTGCGGAGCGAGGTGACGGCGGACGCGCTGTTGTCGCTCACCGACGGAGATGCCCACAGATGGCCGTAGAGGTCACCGTCGACGCACGCCAAGGAGGCATCCGCTCCCCGGCCGACAGCTCTCGCCTGCACGGCAGCTGACGCGGTCGCCGGCGCCACCAACGCTGCGCCGGCCAGACACGTCACAACAGCCACAAGCTGAAAGGCTGAGAATCGCGACGGTCGCCGACTCTGCCGAGTCGGATCCCGCTGCGCACGCGAGCTCACGTCATTTCCTCCGGTCATCGTCCACTGGTGGGCTCTGCCATGGTGACGGTGCACTGTGAGCTGACAGTGAGGAGTTCGTCAGGATTCGCCACAGACGACAGAACGCGAAAGGGGGCGCGGGGGGGGGGNNCCTGGCCGGCGCCTCGGCGGCCGCGGCCGGAACCTGGCCTGCCGCGGCCGCCTCACCGGCGCACCTACTTCACGCTGATGAAGATCGGGTTGGAGTAGAACCAGAGGTCGCCCCAGGCGACATCGGGAGTATTGATGTGCACGGTCTGGGTCGGGTCACTCGGCTTGGGAACGTCCACATACGAGAGCTCGTCCGCCAGGGGGTTGCCCTGCGCGTCTGTCTCGTTGGCGGTGCTCGGTGCCAGATTAGTGCCACGCAGCCGCAGGTACATGCTGTCGGAGACCTTCAGGGTGACGGTCGCGACGTTGAGGCCGTGCACCATCTTCCAGTCCTTCTTGGTGAGCGTCTTGACGACGTGGGCACTGGTGTTGGTGGCGTTGTCGTAGTCAGGGTTGGGCGTGGTGCCGTCCGCGAGAGTGGGCGAGATCATGCCGGTAACGTCGCCGGCGATCAGGTCCACATGATTGACCACCGGCTTGGCGCCGCTGTCGTTCACCTTGGGGCTGGCGAAACTTATGGTCACGGTGACCTTCTGGCCCGACTTGGCCCTGAGCGTCTGGCCCATGGTCGCCGGAGCCTTGCCCGCAGCCGCCTCGAAGTCGAGCTTGTTGATGAGGTCGCCGCTGGCGACGAACGCGTCGCCCGAGCGCATGCCGTCCAGAAGGCCGGCGTAGGTGTTCTTCTTCTCGAACGTCCACGTCTTGGCGTACTGGCCCGGCCAGAAGTCCTGGTAGGCGGTACCGATGACGTTGCCGGCGACGTCCTTGTACTGCTTGCTGGCCCAGTGGTAGTCACTGGTGTTGAAGATCCAGAAGTGACGCCCCTCACCAAGAAGTGCATCCCACAGGCCGCCGACCTTGGCGGTCATGTAGTCGGCGCCGCCGTAGGTGCG
>PMKX01000227.1:0-421 GCA_003158705.1 Actinomycetota bacterium | reverse complement strand
GCGACGGGTGGTTGACGATCACGTAGCTCTGCTGGAAGTAGTTGTCCTCGAGCCAGTTCACGCCGGCGAGTGTGTCGGCGGCCGTCGTGTTGTGCTTGTCGAACGGCACGGCGGGGTTGCCGTTGCTGTCGANNNNTCGTTGGCGCCGCCGATGACGCCGACGCTGGCATCTTCGTGGCCCGGGGCGTTCCAGTCCAGGCCCTGGATCACCAGGTGTCCCGCGTAGGTCTCACGCGCGTCTTGGATCAAGGGATACGAGTACAGAGGCAGCGTCAGCCACCGCGCCACGGGAGTGTCGAACGGAGCGCCGGTCGGGTCCTTGGTCGACACGCCGCCGGGGTCGGAGTTCGCCAGGTAGTTCAGCCCGTAGAGAGCGACCGCGTTGCGAGTCACTTCGACCTGCGCGTTCGAGCCGTCACCC
>PMKX01000051.1 GCA_003158705.1 Actinomycetota bacterium | reverse complement strand
CGCCAAGACCAAGCCGATCATCGTCGTCAAGTCGGGGCGCACGGCGCGCTCAGCCATGGCCGCCGCTTCGCACACCGGCGCCATCGCCGGCGACGACACGCTCTACAGCGCCGTCTTCCGGCGCGCCGGCATCGTGCGCGTGGACGAGATCGAGGACCTGTTCGATGCCAGCGAAGCGCTGTCGCGCGTCTCCAGCCCGCGTGGTCCGCACCTGGGCATCGTCACCAACGCGGGTGGACCAGGCGTGATGGCCGCCGACCTGCTGCTCTCACTGGGCGGCGAGCTCGCCGAGCTGGCGCCCGAGACGGACGCCAAACTTCAGGAGTTCCTGCCTTCGTTCGCCGCCCGTGGCAACCCGGTGGACGTGGGCGGCGACGCCGACGCCACGCGCTACGCAGCTGCGGCGCAGTCCCTTATCGACGACCCGAACTGTGACGGCGTGCTGGCTGTACTCACCCCGCAGGCCATGAGCGACCCCACGGCCACCGCCCAGGCTTTGGTCGACGTGGCGCGCACGCACCAGCTCAAGCCGCTACTCACGTCGTTCATGGGCGAGATCAAAGTGGCCGAGGGCGTGAACATCTTCCGGCACGCTCATGTGCCCACGTTCGACACGCCGGAGGACGCAGTGCGCGCGTACATGTACATGTACCAGTACACGCGCAACCTGGCCAACCTCTACGAGACACCTGCCGACATACTGTCGAACTTCGAGCCGCGGCGCGACGACGTCAAGAAGATCTTCATCGACGTCGCGCGCTCCGGCCGCTCCATCCTCACCGAGGTCGAGGCCAAGCAGGTGCTCGAGGCCTACGAGATCCCGGTGGTCACGACCATGGTCGCTACCAGCGCCGAGGAGTGCGCCAAGGTCGCCCAGGAGATCGGCTTCCCGGTGGCCATCAAGATCCTCAGCCACGACATCACCCACAAGAGCGACGTCGGCGGCATCGCGCTCAACGTACGCTCGGCGCCGGAGGCCGCCAACCAGTTCGCCAAGGTCATGAAGCGCGTCGCCGAGGCCGAGCCGAAGGCCGACCTCATGGGAGTGTCCGTGCAGGCCATGTCCCGCGGCGGTTACGAGGTCATCCTGGGCTGCAAGAAGGACCCCACCTTCGGTCCGGCGCTCATGTTCGGCATGGGCGGCACCGGCGTGGAGCTCTACCGCGACGTGGCCGTCGACTTCCCGCCGCTCAACCAAGCCTTGGCGCGCTCGATGATCCAGAGCACCAAGATCTCGCGCGTCCTTGCGGGCTACCGCGGCAAACCGCCGGTGGACATGGTCGCCCTCGAGCAGGCGCTGGTGAAGCTCAGCTACCTGCTGGTGGACTTCCCCGAGATCACCGAGATGGACATCAACCCGTTGCAGGTGCGCCCCGACGGCCTCAACGCCCTCGACGCGCGCATCGTCATCGAGCCCAAGGACGTGCGCAAGATCACCCTGCCCGGCTCCCACCTGATGATCTCGATGTACCCGAGCAAGTACCAGTGGGAGGTACCGTTGGACGGCGAGAACGTGCTGCTGCGGCCCATCAGACCCGAGGACGAGCCGCTCTGGAGCGAGATGATCGAGTCGCTCTCGCCGGTCACGGCCGAGTACCGCTTCTTCGGACCGGTCAGGGAGATAACCAAATCGATGCTCGTGCGCTACTGTCACGTCGACTACGACCGCGAGATCGCCATCGCCGCCGTCACCCAGCCTAAGGGCAAGAAGAAGAAGGTCATGCTCGGCATCGCTCGACTCACCATAGAGACCGCCAACGCGGAACAGGGCGAGTTCGCTATCGTGGTGCGCGACGACTACCAGCGCAAGGGCATCGGCACCAAGCTCATGGATGCCCTCATCCAGGCGGCCCGCGACCGCCACGTGCGCGAGATCTACGGCCTGGTGCTGGCCGCCAACCCCGGCATGGCGCGCTTCTCCGAGTCGCTCGGCTTCGACATACGGCCGGGCGACGAACCTGAGGTCCGCAAGCTCGTCCTGCGCCTCTAGGGCGAGCTGCGGCTGAGACCGGGCCAGAGGGGCGACGATTTTCGTGCGCGTCATCGCCGCCGCGTTCGCTGTGCTCGTGGCGCTGTGGCTGTGGTCGGCGCGCATCCTCCGTCGCAGTGAGGCTCAGCTCCCGCCGCCCGAGTCCTTCGTCGACGTCCAGGACCTGCGCCTGCACTACGTAGAACGAGGCAGCGGCACACCGGTGGTGTTCATCCACGGCGCCAAGGGTTCTCTTCAGGACTGGATGCTGTCGGTGTTCGACCGTGCCGCGCAGCGTTGGCGGGCCATCGCCTGGGACCGCCCGGGATGCGGCTACAGCGAACGCCCGCCACGTGGCGGCGGCTCGCCGCTCGCACAGGCTCGCGTCCTGCGCGCGGCGCTGACCAAGCTCGACGTACACCGCCCCGTGCTTGTTGGCCACTCACTGGGCGCCGCCGTAGCCATGGCCTACGCGGTCGAGTCTCCCGACGAGGTCGGCGCCGTAGTGAGCTTGGCGGGCTACGTGCTGCCCGTAGGGACCTTTCACTCGCCGCTTGCCCGCCTGCTCGGCGTGCCGCTCCTGGGCTCGTTGCTCGCGCGTACCCTGCCGCCGCTCGGCAAGGCGCTGGCGCCGGCCATGCTGCGCCGTGCCTTCTACCCCGACACCGCGCCACCCGACTACGAGAAGACCGCGCTGGCCGTGGCCCTGCATACGCAGCGCTACGCCAACAGCGCCGAGGACCTGCGCACCGTGGACGAGGTGCTCACGAGGATCTCCGCGCAGTACCACCATCTGCAGGTGCCGCTCGTGGTCGTCGTGGGCATGCAGGACCACATCCTGTCGCCGGACCAGGGGCGCCGCCTGAGCCGCCTGGTGCTCGGGGCGGAGCTCGTCGAGCTGCCGCGCACCGGGCACCTGCCTCAGTTCACGCAGCCCGAAGCCGTACTCGCCGCCATCGGCCGCGCCTGCGAGCTGAGAGACGGCGGCTGAACGCAGCGCCTCAGTCCGGCGGCGCTACAGCGTAGCGCGATAGGGCAGCGGACGGGCCGGCGGCGGCGGGCTGCCTGCGGGGCCGGCGGCGCCCACCAGAAAGGTCCGCTGCACGAAGGTGGCATCGCCGGCGCCGCCGAGCAGCACGCCCGGCGGCCGCGGCGCGACGGTGAGCTCCGGCGAGCCGGGCAAGCCGTACGAGTAGTCGATCAACCTGATCTGCAGCTCGGTCCCGGCGCGACAGGTCAGCGTGAGGACGATCCCTCTGGGCGGCAGGTCGTAGTACTCCATCACCCAGCGGAAGATCGTGTTGCCGAGCACGTCTGTATCCGCACCGGGCACCGGCAGCCTGTCCACAGTCGCCGAAAGGTAGCCGACCACCGACTGCACCATGACGGCGACGACCGGTGCTCCGCGTGGCGACCGCACGCGCAAGCTGACCATGCGCAGACCGCCGCTGACGTGGTCGCTGAGCGTGCGCAGCTCCGGCGGCGGCAAGCCTACGCTCCTGGCCTGCTGGGTGTAGTACTCGGCGATGCCCACGCCAGGAAAGTAGTCCGGCACCCACAAGTGCAGCGGATCGGCGCCCAAGAAACTCCCCGTCCAGGCGTCCGTCCCCGGGTCCAGGCTGCCCCAGATGGCGCGGTTCTTGTCCGCGTCGAGCTTGTAGAAGAGGCTGTCGGCGCGGCCAAGGCCGCGCTCATAGCCGGTCGCGGGACTGAGACCGAGCAGGACGGCGAGCCCGAACGCGGCCAACGCCAGCGGCAGCAGCCAACGCCGCGGGTAGGCAGCGAGCTCGAGCAGAGGCACGAGGAGTGCGAGGAGCATCCAGGCGGCGAGCACGGCCCCCGGCAGGCGCAGGCCGGCCGACGCCAGTAGCAGGTATGCGGACGAGCTCACGAGCAAGATCCCCGGCGTGACGCCGACGCACAGGACCATCCAGCGCGCGAGTGGCCGCCGGACGCCCTCGGCGCCGTCGCGCGGCGCCAGGAAGACGAACACCACGGCCGTCGCCACCAGGCTGAACAAGAGGGGCCAGGCAGGTAGGTAGCTGGCCCCTGGCGCCCAGATGGCCGACACGACGGCCGCCAGCAGCCACCAGAACTGGGCGCCCAGAGCGAAAGCCCACACGCGGCTACCCTCCAGCGAGCCCAGGTAGAAGCCGGCGACCACGGCCAGAACCAGCGCCATCAGGCCGGCCCGGTGAAGGCCGTCGTTGTAGCTGCTCAAGTCGGGGAAGCCGCGACCGGCGTAGGCCGTGCTCGTGACCAGCCACGTGTAGGCGACGATACCGGCGGTGAACAGCATGGTCACGACGGCCGCCACGAAGCCGTAGACGAGACTGCGCCAGGCAAGCAGTCGCCGCCGAAAGCCGAGGGCGACCACGGCGGCGTACAGCACCGCGACGAGCACGGCCAACGGCACCGCCCAGCCCTGCGAGTAGACCACGAACACCGGACCGAGCACGTTGAAATACACCGCGTCGCCCGCCGTCAAGCGACCCAGGTCGAGACCGCCGAACTGGTCGGCCAGAGCGACGGCGGTCGCGCCCTGGTGCTGCAAGCTGTCGACGCTGACGCGCTGCACCGTGTCCAGACCGGTATGCATCCGGTAGAAGCCCTCGTTGTAGGCCAGGCTCATGCCGGCGAAGCCGGCTTGGCGGAAGGCGCTGAAGTCGCTCTCGACCGTCTCATGGCGCGCCACCTCGTACATGAGCGAACTGGCGAACGGGGACGGCGCCACCCGGGCGAACTCGCGCACCAAGAGGCCGTTGCCGGGGCTCGTCTCGTACATCAGCGACGGCCCCGACGAACCCGGATTGTCGAGGTCCAGCACGAGCCCCACTGTGCGGGCCGGCGGCGAACGCAGGAAGGCGCGTGCACCAAGCATGCCGTGCTCTTCGCCGTCGGTGAGCAGGAAGACCACATCGTTGCGCAGTGATGGCCCGGCACACAGAGCGCGCGCCGCCTCGACGACTGCCGCCACCCCGGAGGCGTCGTCGGCGGCGCCCGGTGTGGCTGGCATGCTGTCGTAGTGGGCCACAAGTAGCACGGCGCCCGTGGAGGCGCTGCCGGGCAAACGAGCGACGATGTTGTGAACCGTGCCCGCCACTCGTTGCCCACCCCCGGCCACGGCGGTGGCCGTCTGCACCTGCGGATGAAGACCCAAGGCCGAGAACTGCGCCACCAAGTAGGCGCGCGCCTGCCGCTCCCAGGGCGAACCCATGGGCCTGGGTGCCCGAGCCAGCACACGCACGACGGCGAGTGCGCGGGTGCCGGAGAAGCGCGTGGGCGCAAGCTCGCCGCGCCCCGCCTGCGGCGGCCGGAAGCTGTAGGCCCCCAGCCAGGCGATCGCGCCCACGAAGAGCACAGTCGCCACCGCCGTGAACATCTTCCTCATCGGTGCCTCGCCCTCGACACTGCAGCCACCCCGGCCTGCGCCGCTGGCTGCGTTGCCACGTCAAGGTAGCAGGGACGAAGGCGAAAGCAAGCCGGCGGCGGCAGCGTTTCGTGGCTCCGGCCGCCGTGCTAAACTACGTGCTTGGTCGCGCTAGGCGGGGAGGTAGCGGTGCCCTGTACCCGCAATCCGCTATAGCGGGGCTGAATCCCCGCCCGAGGGGCCGTGCTGTGAGGCAGTCGGCCGGCGTGCGGCGTTGATGGCCGGGTCCCACGCAATGGAACCCTGCGAACCCCGTCAGGTCCGGGAGGAAGCAGCGGTAAGCAGGCCCTTTCATGTGCCGTGGGCAAGCCTGGCCGGAGCTCGCCGCCGGCAAGGACGTTCGGAGCACGCGCTTCGACGGCGGGTGCGCGGCCATTACGTACTTGTCATCGCCCTTTCGCGCGCCGGTGCTCGTGAGCACCGGCGCGCGCCAGACACCGGGTCAAGGTCAGCGTGAAGCTTTCGCTCTACCGCAAGTATCGTCCGCAGACCTTCAGCGAAGTGGTCGGGCAGGACCACGTGGCGCAGACGCTCACCAACGCCCTGCGCGACAACGCCGTGGCCCACGCCTACATCTTTGCCGGCCCGCGCGGCATCGGCAAGACCAGCATGGCCAAGATCCTCGCCAAGGCGCTCAACTGTGAACGCTTCGAGGAACCCACCATCACACCGTGCGGCGAGTGCGACTCCTGCCGCTCCATCGCCGCGGGTACCTCGCTCGATGTGATCGAGATGGACGCCGCCTCAAACCGTGGCATCGACGACATCCGCGAGCTGCGCGACAAGGTGGCCTTCGCGCCGGTGCAGGGCCGCTCCAAGGTCTACATCGTGGACGAGGTCCACATGCTCACCAAGGAGGCGTTCAACGCCCTCCTCAAGACGCTCGAGGAACCGCCGCCGCACGTGGTGTTCGTGCTGGCCACTACTGAAGTGCACAAGATCCCCGAGACGATCGTCTCGCGCTGCCAGCGCTTCGACTTCCGGCGGCCGCTCATGCAGGAGATCATGAGCGTCCTGGCGCGCATCGCTACAGCCGAAGGCGTCACGGTCGACCCGGAGGCGCTGGCGGAGATCGCCCGCCACGCCGAGGGTGGCTTTCGTGACGCCATCGGCACGCTCGACAAGCTCACCACTTTCTACGAGGGGCAGTCGATCACCGGCCGCGACGTCGTCGATCTGCTCGGCGTGGTGCCCCTCGACCTCCTGGTCGAGCTCACCGACATCGTCATCGACCGCGACACGGCCGCTGCGCTCCTATTCGTGCAGCGACTGGCCGACGCCGGTACCAACCTGGCGCAGTTCATCCGCGACCTGCTGCGCCACCTGCGGCAGCTCTTCCTGCTGCACCACCTCGGCGAGATCTCCAGCGACGTGGCCATGCTGCGCACTTTGGGACAGAACGTAGGCCTCGACGACCAGCGCGTCGCCGAGCTGCTGCAGCAGGCCAACCAGTTCGACCAGCGCGAGCTCGTCTACCTCATCGAGAAGCTCGGCCAGGCCCAGTCGGAGATCAAGGCAGGCCTCGACGCCCGCCTTCAGCTCGAGCTCGCCTTGGTCAAGGTCATGCGCCCGCAGGTAGACCACTCGGCGAGCGCCCTCGAGGAGCGCCTGCGTCGTCTGGAAGCGGGTGACCGGGCCGGCGGCGCGCCGCCGGCCGCAGCTCCACGGCGCGCGGCGCCGGCCGCGGCGGTACCGCAGCGCGCTCAGCAAGCCCCTGCGGCCGCCTCAGACGAGAAGAGCGC